>CAMFGQ010000085.1 GCA_945950065.1 uncultured Clostridia bacterium | reverse complement strand
TTAGAGCAAGAAGCTTAGCACAGCTTCTTGCGGTTCTTCTTAAATTCTCCCTAGTCACCTCTTTATCCATTGCTTCTTCTAAAGCCATGGGCTTATGAAGAATAGAAAAGAGTCCATCAAAGAAGTTGGAGTCAGCGTCTACACTACCAAAAAGACCGATAACAACTTTACCTTTCTCTTTTGCCCTTTTGGCAAGTTCCTGTGGGCCTTTACCATAGAGACTCTGCTCATCAAACTTTCCTTCACCTGTAATGACGACATCTGCCCAGTCGATATGCTTATCGATCTCACACAACTCGCTGAGTAGATCAAAGCCAGGTTTTAACTTAGCCCCCAGTAGGAGAAGGGCAAAGCCTAATCCTCCTGCAGCGCCTGCACCAGGGAGCTCCTTTACTTCCTTTCCAAAATGCTCCTCTAGAAGAGTAGCATACCTTTCCATAGCTTCTTCTACCCTTGGTAGATCTTCTTCTTTTAGTCCCTTTTGTGGCCCATAGACTGCACTTGCACCCTTTTCTCCTAATAGAGGATTCTCTACATCACAGGCCACTTCAAGTGGTGGCAGTGTGGCCGGTTCCCCCTCAACCCTATCGACAAGAAGAAGATTTTCAAGAGAGGGGCTCAGCCTTTTCTCTCCGTGATAGAACTCAAGGCCAAGGGCATGGAGAAGCCCCATGCCTCCATCGTTGACGCCTGTTCCACCGATGCCAAGGAGTATTTTTTGGGGCTTTCGTGAAGCTGCTAGAAGGAGTTCTTCGCCAAAGCCTTTGGAGCTTGCACGAAAGACATCCTTTTTTTCTCTCAATCCAGCCATGTGGGCTGCTTCTAAAAAAGCGAGCTCTTCATTGTAGTGAATACGAGAGAGAAGTTCTTCTCCATAGAGGTCCAAGATAAGCTGTTCTTCTATCTGTAGAGAGAAGGCTTGGCTAAGCATTTCCAGTGTGCCTTCTCCACCATCTGCAAGGGCCTGTATGCGAATTTGTGCTTGTGGGTAGATTTCTCCTATTCCTTCTTCAATCGCCCTGGCTGCCTCAAGGCTCGAGAGGGATCCTTTAAAGGAGTCAGGAGCAATCAGGAAGTTAGACCACATGAACGGGCTCTCCCTTTAAGAAAGCATCGAGATTTTCTTTAGTGGTGTTCATGATACGAATTCTGGCTTCTGTGGTTGACCATGCGATATGAGGAGTTAAGATAAGATTCTTTGCTTTTAGTAGGGGGGAATTCTCTTCCATGGGCTCAATATGCACAACGTCCAGAGCAGCACCTGCTATGACACCATGATTCAGTGCGTCTACCAAGTCTTCTTCCACCACCAGCTGACCTCGAGAGGAGTTGAGAAGGAGTGCAGTGGATTTCATCATGGAGAGATGTTTCTTGTTGATGACACCTTCGGTTTCTTCTGTCAGAGGACTGTGAAGGGAAAGTACATCACTTTGTTTAAAAAGATCTTCAAGGCTTACATAGGTGTAGGGAAGATCCTTTTTCGTTCTCGAGTGATAGATAATCTCCATACCTAATGTTTCAGCTATTTTTGCAAAAGCAAGACCAATGCGACCTAGGCCGTAAAGACCAAGGGTTTTGCCCACCAGCTCAATTTGAGGATAAAGGGTGTAGCAGAAGTCATCATGTCGACTCCAATCCCCCTGAAAAACAGAGGTTGAATGTGCACCAATATGGTGGCAAAGTTCTAGTAGCATAGCTGTCGTGAATTGGGCAACGGTCTTTGTACCATATGTGGGGACATTGGAGACGGGGATGCTCATCTCTCGTGCCGCATCGATATCTACAATGTTATATCCCGTTGCTAAGACACTAATAAAGCGCACCTTAGACCCTTGAAGGTCTTCCCTGGAGATGGTGGTTTTATTGGTAAAGACAATATCTGCATCCTCAATGCGCTCCTTTACTTTATCGGCAGGGGTACGATCATAGGCAGTATATCTGCCATAGTCATTTAACCAGTCCCAGCTCAGGTCTCCAGGATTCAGTGTGTAACCATCAAGAATAACGATGTTCATCTTTTGTTCCTTTCATTGCTTTGTTCATCAGGAGAAACCCAAGTGTTCCCATAACAAGAATGACGCGTAGTAGTGTATTAACGCTATAATAGTCCATAATCATGCCGCCGACTACTGAAGCCAGTACATTTCCTGCAATAATGGAGGAAGTGAGGAAGGCTTGTCCTGTCGAACGATGCTCTTTTCGAAGGTGGTTCGAAAGGAAGTAGATGGCCGTTGGAAGGAAGAGTCCAAAGTTTAAGGCATTGAGCATTTGAACAGCGTAGAGGACTCCCAAGGAGTTGGCTGATACATCAAGAATTCCCTTGAACAGAAAGAAGAAGGCCGATACCACAAGTAAGGTTCTTGCTGAGTATTTTCGGAGGATCCTTGTAAAGAGAAACATGGTAGGAACTTCGCTAAAAGCTGAGATAGCAATGGTAGCTCCTAGTGCCCCCTCATCGCCTCCTATGTTCTTCACCACATGGACAAGATAGTTATGGAACATGGAGTAGCCAAAGAAGAGAAAGACGACGGCTACAAGGAAGTAGCCCAAAGAGGGGTAGATTTTGAGCATGCCTCTGACTCCTTCATGACTTGTTTCCATTTCTGTGGAGGCTGGAAAAGGATAGCTAAGAAGGAGAAACAAGTGGAGTCCAAGGAGGACAATCCCCATAAGTGGTGCCAGTCCTATGCTATAGACCACAAAGAGCTTCCCTAGTAGAAGTGAACCTACAGAATAAAGGAAGGATGCCATACCCCTAGATATCCCAAAATCCAGTTCATCTCCTGATACGCCTAGTGAATTCACAAAGGGTTGGAGCACCATGATGGATAGGAGAAGAAAGAGGTAAAACACAGCTAGTGGAGCGACAAAAAACAGCATCCCCGCCATAAGAATGGCTATGCCTGCCAAGGACAGCATGACTTGTTTCATAGCGAGTTTACCCTGATCCACTTTTCTGGCGATGATGGACTGGGTGAAAATAGAAAGGATATTTGCAGAGGCAAAGAGAGCCCCAATTTGTACATTGGAATAACCAGCATAAAGAAGATAGGCTGTACCATAGGCGAAAACGGGCAGATAGGAGAGCCAGTAGCTGGATTGGATTAAACCATAAAAAAAGGTTCGTTTAGATTTGTTCATGTGCTAGCCTCCTTGTAAAGATAACCATGGTGATGGTACCTACTGCAGACATGGTGGTTGCAAGAAGAAGCATGGCGGGTACTCCAAATGCATCGACGACAATTCCACCTAGAACGGAAGCGATGAGACTTCCTAGGGTAGCAGCACTGGTCATATAGGCTTGTCCTTTTGCTTGATCTTTGACTTCAGTAATGGAGGCCATGTAATAGACCGAGGCAGGAAGATAAATTCCAAAGGAAAACATTTGAATGGCCTGTGTAAAATAAAGCGTCCAGACACCAGGAGCTAAAAAAGCCAGAAAAGTCTTTAGGGTAAAAAAGAATGCAGAAACACAGAGAAGAGTAGATAGTTTTACCCTTTGCATCAGCTTTGAAAAACTAAGCATGATGGGTACTTCAGAAGCCGAAGCAATGGCCACCGCGATACCTAAATGGGATTCCCCACCACCTAAGTGGCGGATGGTATTAACCAGATAGCTATTAAACATGGAGTAATTGCTATAAATCAAGGTAACACTAAACAGCACTCCCCAAAGAGAAGGCATCTTTTTCAGCAAAGACTGAGCAGTTTCTAAGGTCTGACTTTCCATGGCTTCTTTTGAAAAGCTAGGTGTTGTTTTCCAAAGGGCCAAGAGAAAGAAAAAGCTAATGAGGATAGAGGCCATGGGGATCAGGGATGATCCATGTAGTTTTAAGAGAGCCCCTAATAGTAGGGAGAAGATGGCATAGGAAAGAGAAGACAATCCCTTGCTCACCCCAAAATCCACATAATAGCCCTGTCGATTGCAGCTTACACTATAGGCATTAATCAGGGGATTCAAGGAGTAGACTGCTATTTGGACCAAGGCAAAAAACACCAGTGGGAGTAAATTTCCCCTGAGGGCAAAAGCCGAAATCATCAGACCTAGAAGGACATAGCCCATGAGTCGAGGAAGTGAGATCTTTTCTTTATCCACCATGGTAGCCATCAGTGGTTGAATAAGAACGGCAAGGATATTTGCAACAGCTAGGACAATTCCAATAATCACGTTGTTGAAGCCCTGGCTTTGGAGATAATAGGTACCATAGGCAAAGAAGGGCATAAGCACCATTGCATAAAGTGATTGGAGCAGGGCAAAGGGCAGGGTGAAATTTTTCTTCATGTAGGTTTAGGTTCCTCCGTAGTAATAGGCTCATGGTACAACAGAAGAGGGGAAAAAGGAAGATGATAGACAGAAAAAAACAGCTCCAGCGAACTTGTTTTTTTACCTTGATTTTTTAACCTCTAGCAAGCCTAAATTTTCTTTAGAAACTCACTCTTCAGTTCCATCCCTCCAAAACCAGGGATTTTGCAATCAACATTGTGATCACCCTCAATAAGGCGAATGTTTTTAATGATGGTTCCGCGCTTGAGAACATCAGAACTTCCTCTGACTTTTAGGTCTTTGATGACGGTGACTGAGTCTCCATCTTCAAGGCGTGTTCCGTGGGTATCCAGGACAACAAGGCCTTCTTCTTTTTCCTCAGAGATCTCTGAAGACCATTCATGGCCACATTCTGGACAGACATACATAAAGCCGTCTTGATAGATGTATTTGCCCTGACAAGAGGGACATAATGGTAAAGACATGATATCCTCCTCTGATTTTCGTAGTACATTCCTCCCCTAGTCTAGGCCATAGGGTGAAAAGAAGCAAGGGGACTTACTTTGCCTTACTGTTATTTTTTTAGATTCACCAGTGTTCTTCCCTGATGTTCTCCTCGGAGCATTTTGTCCATGGCTTCAGGAAGTTCTTCTAAACCAATTTCTGTAATACCATCCTCAAACTGTTTGCTTTTCCATGGTCCTGCAAGATTCTCCCAGATCTCTTTTCGCAGCTCTTGATTAGCTAGAACGGAATCAATCCCAATGAGGCGTACTCCCCTCAAAATGAAAGGATAGACCGTAAGACTAAGGTCTCCAGAAGCTGCATTGCCACAGGAGGATACGGCGCCTCCATAGACAACACTTTTTAGCGCATAGGAGAGATTATCTCCTCCTGTTGTATCAATGGCAGCATCATATTTTTCTGGAAGGAGGGCACGCTTGACACTTCCTGTAATCTCCTCCATGTCCACAAAGTGCTTTACGCCAAGGTTCTCAAGAAAGGCTCTTGAGGATTCTCTGCGAAGGGGTGCTGTAATCTCAAAGCCAAGTTCATGAAGAATCTTGATGGCAAAGCTGCCTACGCCACCAGAAGCACCCGATACGAAGACCCTTTTTTTCCCTCGCATCGCATAGGGGAGAGTTTCGTTGACACTAAGAGCTGCTGTTAGACCTGCGGTGCCTAACATCATGGACTCTTTCAAGCTAAGTCCCTTGGGCAAATGCAGTGCCCAGGAAGAGGGCACACGAATAATCTGGGAAAAGCCGCCATGGGTGTTCATGCCAAAGTCATAGCCTGTTACCAGGACCTCGTCTCCCTTTTTAAATGTAGGATCATCGCTTTCTAAGACAAGCCCAGCTGCATCAATACCAGGTGTATGAGGATAGTTCTTGGTTACACCGCGATTACCAATGGAAGACAGTGCATCTTTGTAGTTTAGGGAAGAGTAATGAACCTCAATGAGGAGTTCTCCCTTTGGAAGAGCTTCCTTGGTGATGGTTTCTATTTTTCTTTGAAAGCCTTCTGGCGTTTCATAGACAGTTAATGCTTTAAACATGGTCTCCTTCTTTCTTTATCACGATTTGTCAATTGATTTCTATCTACCCCTTAAGACTTCTCTTATGCTAAAAAACACCCCATCTTTCTAAAAGTTTCCTTGTTAAGCAAGACAAACCTTACGTTTTATTAAGGTTAAATTCATAAGAATGTAAGGTGCTCTTGCTAATCTATTAAATAAAGGAAAGAGGTGTAATATGAAAACAAAAATCTTAAGTTATCTTGATGTT
>CAMFGQ010000084.1 GCA_945950065.1 uncultured Clostridia bacterium | reverse complement strand
TGGTGTTCTTGTCCTATATCACCAAAGACCGAGCCTCGATGCTTGGCAAGCTCTTCAAGGTTGAGAACAAAATAGTCCTTAGCCAGCTCCTCTAAGATCTTGGTCTTCCCTACTCCAGTCAGTCCCTGAAAGACAACAAAGAGCTTCTCTTCAATGAGCTTTGGCATGGTCTCGAGCACATAGCGTCTATAGTCCTTATAGCCTCCTTGGAGGCGGTGAACACCAGCTACTCCTAAAGAGTCCAGTAACCTATACATGGATTTAGAGCGCATTCCACCACGGGAGCAGTAGAGCACAATCTCCTTCTCTTTGGCAAGCTCCTTAAGCTCTGCAACTAAGGGGGCTAAAAGGGGACCAACATACTCTAAACCTTGACGAATGGCCTCTTCCCTCCCCGCTTTCCGATAAAGGGTTCCTACAGTCTCTCGCGCATCATCATCCAGTAAAGGTACGGAGGTAGCAAAAGGAATATGGGATTCACCATACTCCTTTTCACTACGTAGGTCCACAAAGAGATAATCTCCTCTTAAGACTTCTTCAACACTTATTTCCATGGGGGGACTTCCTCATAACTGGTGACCAGTACATCACGAGGTTTACTGGATTGTGGAGGCCCCACAATGCCAAGCTCTTCCATCATATCGATCAGCCTTCCTGCCCGGTTGTAGCCAATACGAAAGCGTCGTTGTAGCATACTGGCTGAAGCGCTTTTCATATCGATGACAAGGCGAATAGCATCTTCAAAATGTTCATCATCAAAGTCGCTCTCCTGGGCTTGTGCAGGCTTTTCTAGAATTTCTTTATTATATTCCGTTGCGATGTCTTGTCCCTTGATGTATTCCACCACATTGCTGATTTCTTCATCAGAGATGAAGCATCCTTGCACACGTCGTGCACGATTACTGCCCATGGGAAGGAAAAGCATATCCCCTTTCCCAAGGAGTTTTTCAGCTCCAGCACTATCCAAAATAATTCTGGAGTCAATAGCAGAACTTACAGCAAAGGAAATACGGGAAGGAATGTTGGTTTTAATCTGTCCCGTAATGACATCTGTAGATGGTCGTTGGGTCGCAACGATGAGATGGATTCCTGCAGCTCTTGCCATCTGAGTCAGACGTGCGATGCTATCTTCCACCTGGGTGGGTGCTACCATCATCAGATCCGCTAACTCGTCAATGATGACGACGATGCGAGGCAATTTATTTTCAGGGAATTTGTTGTTATAACTGTATATATCTCTTACTTTAGCTTCTGCAATGACTTCATAGCGTCTGGTCATTTCGTTGACCGCCCATCCTAGTGCGATGGCAGCTTTTTTAGGATCTGTCACCACGGGAAGGATCAAGTGAGGGATACCATTATAATTGCTTAGTTCTACCACCTTTGGGTCCACCATTAACATCTTTACATCTTCGGGTGAAGCATTGTAAAGAAGACTGGTGATGATGGTATTGATGCAGACACTTTTACCAGAGCCCGTACTTCCCGCAATCAACAAGTGGGGCATTTTGGCAAGGTCAGCCACCACAGATTTACCTGAAATGTCCTTTCCTAGAGCGATGGTCAGCTCACTTGAACTGCTCTTATACTCACGGCTACGTAGGATTTCAAGGAGACTAACACTGTCTTTTTCTTTATTGGGTACTTCAATGCCCACAGTGCTTTTTCCGGGGACAGGCGCAACCCGAACTTGAGGAACAGCCAAATTCAAAGCAATGTCCTCAGAAAGTCCAGTAATCTTGGAGATTTTGATACCTGGCTCCAGTTGTACTTCAAAACGGTTCACAATGGGACCCTTGGTTACCTCTAGAACTTGGGCTTTCACACCAAAGGTTAACAGGATCTGCTCTAGCTTTTTCGCCTCTTCTACCATCTGCTGTCGCTGATGACGGGTATTGCCACCAGAACTGGTACTTCCATGCAGTAGGTTTTGAGGGGGCTTGCGATAGGCCCGTTGTTTCTTTTGAATCTGCTTTTCAACTTCCTTGGTAAAGGCTTCGGTTTCATCAGGTGTTGGTGGATCAACTCGTTGAGGTTCCTCTACTTTTTCTAGTTTTTCTACCATATCTACTTGTTCTTGCTCTGGTAGATGAACCTGAGGTTCTTCTTCGCGTAAATCCACCTTGATGAAGTCTTCACTTAGATCAAAAGAAGGTCGCTCTCTTGGTTCTACAGGTGGCTCAACAAGGGGTCTACCTTGATTTCTTTCACTACCAAAGAAAAAGGATGATTTCTGTTCTCTTGGTTCAAAGTTTTCAATAGGTAGATGTGCCTTTTCAAGCCGTTCTTCTCGTTTACGTTGAAAATCCTTGGAAGCTTTGCTGAGGTCTTTTTGAAAGCTGACAATGGAATAACGTGTAAAGAAATAAAGAGATAACAGGGCTAGCACCACTGTTAAGACATAGAGTCCAATGCTTCCGGCAGCTTTATAGGCAAGAACGGTAAGAAGATTCCCGATGACTCCACCGCTCTCTCCACTAACACCTGTGGAATAAGAGAGCTTTAAGGTATTCACATTTTCGGAGAAAATGGTGAGTATACGTGGCAGTTTAAAAATACCTTCTAAAAAGAAGGAAGCTACAAAAAAGGTAATAATACCAGCACTAAAACGAGCCCTATTCTTCTCCATGGACTTGCTTACAGCAAGTGCAAGCACAAAAAAGAGAACAAAGGGCACAGCATAACCTGTATGACCGAAAATACCCATGGTGAAAGAACGGATGTAGTCACCAATGACTCCGGTTTTACTAGAAAAGATGGCAAAGAGATAAAAGACCATGACTGCTAAAAGCAGGAGGATTTTAATCTCTGTGGGAAAGGTTCTTTTCTTATTGTTAGTACGAGTAGTTGTAGTTCGAGTGGATTTTTTTCTTGTTGGTTTTCTTTTCAAAATCCCTCCTATTTATGGCCGGTAGAGCCAAAGCCTCCTTCTCCTCGAAGGGTATCTTCTAGCTCTTCTACTTCAACCCATTGAGCCAGTTCTACTTTTGCAAGCACAAGTTGTGCTATACGCTCACCGTCTTCAATGGTATAGCTATCCTTTGAAAGATTGACCATGGGGATGCGCAGTTCACCGCGGTAATCACTATCAATGGTACCAATGGCATTGATGAGACTCAGGCCATGCTTAATGCTCAGTCCACTTCGTGGGCGAATCTGTGCTTCATAACCCATGGGTAACTCAATATACAATCCTGTAGGGATCAGTTTACGCTCTAAAGAGCCCAAGGTAATGGGCTCTTCGAGATGAGCGCGTAGATCCATTCCCACAGAACCTGGCGTCTTGTACTCAGGCAGTGGATGATTGGAATGATTGACGATCTTAACCTTCACTTTTCGCCTCTTCTAATAGGGCTTTACGTGAAACACCGATTTTGTCACCATCAATGCTGATGACTTTAACCACTATCTCATCACCAATCTTGAATTCATCTTCGACACGACGAAGGTGTTTCAAGGTGAGTTCAGAGATATGACAGAGGGCATCGACTCCCTTAGCCAGTTCAACAAAGGCTCCGAATTTAGCGATGCGAAGGATTTTTGCAGTAAAGATGTCGCCAATGGAAATGTCTTTGATCTTATCTTGGAATTCTTTCTTGCTTTCTGCATCAAGAAGAGCCTTACGAGAAGCGCTGATCTTACCATCATCATCCACTCCGATGACTTTAACTTTAATGGTTTCACCTTCTTTAAACTGTGATTCCACGCTTTCAAGACGTTCCTGTGTTAGTTCAGAAATATGAACCAGGGCTTCATGATAAGGAGTTAGTTCAACAAAAGCACCGAATTTTGCAATACGGACAATTTTGGCATCGAACTCCTCACCCACTTCCACTTCACGGGTGATGTCTTCAATGGCTTTCTTGGCTGCTTCGCCACCTGCTCCATCTTCTGCAGTGATAACCACTTTACCATCATCGGTAATGTCGATTTTGCAGTTATTTTCTGTAGTAATTTTTGTAATGGTTTTACCACCTGCTCCAATGACATCACGAATCTTATCAGGATGAATCCAAAGGATAAAGACACGTGGTGCATAGGGTGATAATGCAGCTGGTTCATGGATGGCTTGGTTCATAGCGTCTAAGATATGCATTCTTCCAACTTTTGCCTGATCAAGGGCACGTTGTAGAATATCGCGATCAATGCCAGCAATTTTCATGTCCATTTGCATGGCAGTGACGCCATCTTTGGTACCAGCAACCTTAAAGTCCATATCACCAAGGAAGTCTTCTAAACCTTGGATGTCACTTAGAATCACCACATCATCGCCTTCTTTAACAAGGCCCATGGCGATACCGGCAACTTGATCTTTGATGGGAACACCCGCATCTAGCAGGGACATACTGGCAGCACAGATACTCGCTTGGGAGCTGGATCCGTTGGAGCTCAGTACTTCAGAAACCACACGGATGCTATAGGGGAAGTCATCTTCATGAGGAATGACTGCAAGCAGAGCTTTTTCACCTAGAGCTCCATGACCAATGGCGCGACGATTGGGACCACGGATAGGTCCTGTCTCCCCTACGGAGAAGTTGGGGAAGTTATAGTGATGCATAAAGCGCTTGGATTCTTCTAACTCAATTCCGTCCAGTCGCTGAGCATCACCTAAAGCACCCAGTGTCGTTACACTAAATGCACTTGTCAGACCACGCACAAAATATCCTGAACCATGGGTTCTACGAAGCAGTGATACTTCAGTATGAAGAGGACGAATCTCATCAGCTACACGACCATCTGGACGGATGCCTTCTCTTACGATCATCTTTCTCATGGTGTCTTTTTCAACATCCTTGAGAAGTCCCTTAAGCTCGTTTCCTACTTCTTCTACGTCTTGGAATTCTTCGTCATAACTTGTTAGAAGTTCGTCTGTTAACACAGACATGGCGTCTTGACGTGCTTCTTTATCCTGTGCTTGTGCAAAGATATCGCGCATACGGCCACCGACAAATTGATCAACAAAACTCTTCTTAGTTTCATCAACTTCAGGTGCAACGAATTCATCTTTGACAATGCCCATTTCAGCCACAATCTCTTCAATAAAGGCAACAATGCCTTTGATTTCTTCGTGGGCTAACAGGATGGCTTCAAGGATTTTTTCTTCTGGGATGATGTTTGCTTGTGCTTCAACCATCAGCACTGCGTTTTTGGTTCCAGCAACAATTAAGCTAAGATCAGATTCTTCCAGTTGTTCTTCGGAAGGATTGAAAATAAATTCTTCATTGAGATATCCAATTTGCATGGCTCCGATGGGACCCATAAAAGGAATTTTCTTGGCGAGACTCAGTGCGATGCTTGCACCGATCATAGCAACAATTTCTGGACCACACTCATGGTCGATACTCATAACTTCTGCAATAACCTGTACATCGTTTTTGTAACCTTCAGGGAACAAGGGGCGGATGGGACGGTCCATGAGTCGTGAAGCAAGAGTTGCTTTTTCAGTAGGACGTCCTTCACGTTTGAGATAGCCACCGGGTATTCTACCGACAGCATAGAGTTTTTCTTGAAATTCACAGCTTAGAGGGAAAAAGTCAATTCCTTCCCTTGGGTCTGCGCTGGTCACGTGAACCATGACCTGTGTGTCTTGATAACTGACTAAAACGGTGGCGTCGCTGAGGGGTGCATATTTTCCGACGACTACTTCGAGTTCCCGTCCTGCCAGCATCATGCGAAAGATTCTTTCTTCCATTACTTCCTCCTATTTACTTTGTTCTTTACAATATGAAGAAAAGGTGGGAATCCCCACCTCTTATTTACGTAGTTTAAGACGTTCAATTAAGCTTCTATAACGCTCAATGTCCTGTTTTCTCACGTAGTTCAGTAGATTTCTTCTCTTACCTACCAGTTTAAGAAGTCCACGGCGTGAATGATGGTCTTTCTTATGAATTTTCAAGTGCTCATTGAGCTCGTTGATGCGGTAGGTCAGAATGGCTACTTGTACTTCAGGTGATCCAACATCACCTTCATGTAGTTGGTAGTCCTTGATGATTTCTTGTTTGATTTCTTTTGTCATTTCTTTCTCCTAAAATTAAATTCACTTGAGCTTCGTAGATGTTGGAGAAGCATGCTACTAAAGCACAAGTACCATAAGAATAGTAGCACAGAGCCTTGACTTTGTAAAGGTTTTGAAGATAAATT
>CAMFGQ010000083.1 GCA_945950065.1 uncultured Clostridia bacterium | reverse complement strand
GTACGTGAGATGACCCTGAATGATGCTCATATCTTTGTCCGACCTGATCAAATTCAGGAAGAGTTTCGTAGAGTGGTGGAACTGATCTTATCAAGTTATGAGGACTTTAACATCAAAGACTACTCCTTCCGCTTATCCTATCGTGATCCAGAAAATAAGGAAAAGTTCTTTGACAATGATGAGATGTGGTCCAAGGCAGAAGCCATGCTCAAGGCAGCCATGGATGAGATGGAACTACCCTATGTGGAGTCCATTGGTGATGCAGCCTTTTATGGTCCAAAACTGGATGTTCAGGTCAAGACAGCATTAGGCAACGAAGAAACCCTCTCCACTGTACAGCTTGACTTCCTACTTCCTGAGCGCTTTGATTTAACCTATGTTGGAGAAGATGGCGAGAACATTCATCGTCCAGTGGTTATTCACCGAGGTGTCCTATCTACCATGGAGCGAATGGTTGCCTATCTCATCGAACAGTATATGGGCAAGTTCCCACTTTGGTTAGCGCCAGAACAAATTCGACTCTTACCTGTAGCAGATCGCCATCACGATTTTGCAGCTGAATTGAGAGAAACACTTAAAGCTGAAGGATTTCGCGTCACATCCGATGATCGTAGTGAAAAGATAGGCTACAAAATTCGTGAAGCTCAACTCCAACGCATCCCCTATATGCTCGTTCTAGGCGATAAAGAAATGGAGCAGGGTGTTTATGCTGTGCGCCACTTCAGCGTGGATGAGAAGGGTAAAAACCCACAGTATTCCTGGACCCTGGAAGAACTCATCAGTACTTTACAGGAGGAAGTCGCCACCAGAGCTTTTAACATTTAGGGTAGGATTTCTATTTAAGATCACATGGATCCCGGTGAGGTGCAAAGCTTCACCTGGATCTTTTTCATTTCATTTGACACAGGAAAGAGAAGGGTAGTATACTTCATGTAAGCAATGATGAAAGACGAGTAAATCAGCTGTCCCTGGTTACAGAAAAAGGTGTTGCTGAGAATCCTACTACACACTGATTGAAAACCACTTTCTAGCATTGGGTCAGTAGCCTTGGTGAAATCCCGACGTAGGACTGCGTTAAAGTCAGAGAGATATCTTCGGATATGGTAGGTGGAACCGCGAACACGCCCTATTGAGGGGCGTTTTTTATTTATTTTTTATTGAATAGGATCGGGAGGAGAGAAGATGATTAAAGTAAGATTTCCAGATGGGAATGAACGTCAGTATGAAAAAGGAATTGATCTTTTTGAAGTGGCACGAAGTATTTCTGAAGGTTTAGCACGTAACACACTTGGAGCTGTGGTTAATGGAGAGATTCGAGGCCTACAAGAAAAAGTGCAGGAAGACAGTGAGGTCCGTTTTGTGGACTTTAACACGGCCGAAGGAAGAAGCATCTTTTGGCATACCAGTGCTCACCTTATGGCCCTAGCTGTACAGCGCCTATGGCCTGATGTCAAGTTTGCCATTGGACCTGCCATTGATGATGGTTTCTACTATGACTTTGATACAGAGCATCGTTTTACTCCAGAAGATCTTGAGAAGATTGAAGAAGAGATGCAAAAGATCCTTAAAGAAGGCCATGTCCTAAAGCGCTTTGTTATGGACCGGGATGAAGCCTTGGAAAAGTATAAGAAAGAGGGAGAAGTCTATAAAGTTGATTTGATTGAGAACTTCCCTTCAGGTGAGGAGATCTCTTTCTATGAGCTAGGTGAGTTCATTGACCTATGTCGTGGACCTCATCTACGTGATTTGAAAAAGATTAAAGCCCTTAAACTGCTTAGCATTGCTGGTGCCTATTGGAGAGGCGATGAGAAGAACAAAATGCTCCAGAGAATCTATGGAACAACCTTTGAGAAAAAGAAGAGCCTAGAAGAGTATCTCAAGCGCCTAGAAGAAGCAAAGAAAAGAGATCACCGTAAACTAGGCAAGGAAATGAGGCTCTTTAGCATTCATCAAGAAGGACCTGGTTTTCCTTTCTTCCATCCGAAAGGAATGATCCTGAGAAATCTTCTGGAGGAATATTGGAAGGATGTCCATGTCAAAGCAGGATATGGAGAGATTAAAACACCCATGATCCTCAATGAAGAACTGTGGCATCAATCAGGACACTGGGATCACTATAAGGAGAACATGTATTTCACTTCCATTGACGAAGGAAACTATGCCATCAAGCCTATGAACTGTCCTGGTAGTATTTTGATTTATAAAGAAGATCTCTATAGCTACAGAGATTTACCCCTTCGCTGGGGAGAACTGGGACTTGTGCATCGCCATGAACTCAGTGGTGCCCTCCATGGTCTCATGAGGGTACGTGCCTTTACACAGGATGATGCCCATCTCTTTATGCTCCCTTCTCAAATCAAGGAAGAGCTTAAAGGAGTCCTGCGCTTAGCCGATGAAATCTACAAGGTCTTTGGATTTGATTATCATGTGGAATTATCAACAAGACCTGAAAACTCCATGGGTACAGATGAGCAGTGGGATCTAGCTACAGATAATCTACGTGAAGCCTTGGAAGAAATGAACATCGAGTACATTTTAAATGAAGGGGATGGTGCTTTCTATGGACCAAAGATTGACCTCCACTTAAAAGATGCCATCGGTCGAACATGGCAGTGTGGTACCATTCAACTTGACTTCCAAATGCCAGAGCGTTTTGAGCTCATCTACATTGATTCTGACGGCGAGAGAAAGCAACCCGTTATGATCCACAGGACCATTCTAGGGAGTGTAGAACGATTCCTCGGGAATCTCATTGAACAATTTGCAGGTAAATTCCCCTTATGGATCGCACCAGAGCAAGTACGCGTCATTCCAGTAACAGAGCGCCACAGTGAATTTGCTAAAGGCATTGAAAACCAACTGCTTGCTGCAGGCTTTAGAGTCAGTTTAGATTCAAGAAGCGAAAAGGTTGGCTATAAGATTCGTGAAGCCCAAGTAGAAAAAGTACCCTATATGCTGGTTATCGGTGATAAGGAGATCGAAACAGGTCTCTTTACGGTTCGTCACTTCATTGAAGGTGTATTAGAAGATATGAGCCTTGAAGACTTCATGAAGAAAATGAAGGAAGAGATTGCGTCAAAACACTACTATCTCGACAAAATCGATGCATAAGTGTTAGAAGGAGTAGTGGTCTTCACTTATTGTCCTTTTTATGCATGTTTAGCCGAAATTCCTTGACAAGCCCTTGGACTCTCTGTTACGATACAGAAGGTAAAGAAAGCAGAAAGTCCGTTTCTCACCTGACGGCCGAAGTCGTGGGTTTATATCAAGTTTTTTAAGTGCGGACTTTTGCGTTCGCACTTTTTTATATGTTTAGGGGGTGAAGACAATTAAGAAGACAGAAATCAACGAGGAAATCAGAGACGCCGAGGTGCGACTGATTGGTCCAAACGGAGAACAGATCGGCATTGTGTCAAGTAAAGAAGCTCAACTTGCAGCCAACGAGGCACGCCTTGATCTAGTTAAGATTGCGCCACAAGCCAATCCACCCGTTGTTAAAATCATGGACTATGGCAAGTATCGCTATGAACAAGCCAAAATGGAAAAAGAAGCTCGCAAGAAACAGAAAGTTATTCAAGTAAAAGAAATTCGATTAGGAATGAACATAGAAGAGAATGACCTGAATACAAAAGCTCGCCAAGCGATTCGATTCCTCGATTCTGATGACAGACTTAAAGTCTCTTTACGTTTTCGTGGACGTCAGATGATGCACCGCGAACAAGGGATGGAGGTCATCAACCGTTTTACAGAAATGATTAAAGATTACGGGGAACTTGATCGTCAACCCAATTATGAGGGACGACAACTGGTCGCTTTTTATTCCCCGGTAAAGAAATAAGGAGAGAAACATGCCAAAGATGAGAACAAGAAGCAGCATTGCAAAGCGCTTCAAGAAAACAGCATCTGGTGGACTCAAGCGTGGTCGCCAGCATAAACGACATAAACTTGGCAAAATGGACGCCAATCGTAAAAGAAGACTAAGAAAGGCCGCAATGGTGAGCGAAGGAGATAAGAAGCGCATCATTGACGGTATCCCATACTAGGAGGTAAGTCATGGCTAGAATTAAAGGCGCTGTTAATGCCAAGAAAAAACACAAAAAAGTATTAAAACAAGCCAAAGGCTTTTATGGACAAAAGAGTGTCGTATTCCGTGCAGCAAATACTGCAGTAATGCGATCCATGCGTTCCCAATTTGAAGGAAGAAAACGCAGAAGAAGAGATTTCAGAAAACTATGGATTACACGTATCAATGCTGCAGCAAGACAAAATGGTCTAAGCTATAGCCAATTCATGCATCTTCTGAAGTCAAACGGAATCAACATCAACCGCAAAATGCTTGCTGAAATGGCAGTTAATGATGCTGCTTCCTTTAGCTCATTAGTTGATTCAGTACGTTCCTAAGACAAGAGGGAGGAAATGATGAAGAAAAATCAACTCTTCATTCTTTTCCTGGTTGTCGTTGTCCTTCTTCTCGCGATTCTGTTCTTAGGTTCGCTCTTTACAAATAAAGGAACAGATGTACCGCCTTCAGAGGAGAATAAAGTAGATCAGCCCAATGTAACACCATCGGGCTTTTCTTTTTCTCAAGATGAGAAGATTAAGCTGATTCGCGATAAAGAGGACATCTACCTCCTGGGAAATACAGTAAGAAAAGTGGATTGGGCAGGACAAAGCCTAAGCGAAGCTGAGTACTTAGAGAAAGTTTTTGATCGAGATGGACTTAGCTATGCTGTGTCAGAGGGAAAACTCCTGTTACTTGGAAATGGTGAGAACACTGTCATGGCAGACGATGTAAGAGATTATCGTGTCTATGATGATAAGCTGCTTTATCTCAATAGTACTGGTATCGCTCTTTTCCACTATGACAAAAAAATCTCTCAACAACTCATGGAGTCTGCTGAGAGTGAAGACCCACTTAAACTAGAAGACATCCATCTCATTGACCATGGAAGATATTTTGCACACTATGATGAGGCTACTGGTGTGACAGAGATCAATCTCACCGAAACACTGGAGCATGTCTTTAACTTTGATGGAAAAATCAGTTCTGCTTCATGGACCAATGACTCTTTTCTATTTGAGGATCTTGAAAATTTAAACCGCATTGGCTATTACAGCATCAGCAATGAAGAGATCAGTAAATTTTCTTTAACCACAGATAATGAAAAAGTACTCTACAGTCCACACTTTGATGAGCATGGTATGGTGCGTTATCTTACCGATAAAGAAGGTACCGTCCAGCTTAACAAATTGGATGTACAGACCCAAATGGTGAAAAAGATTGCCACGGCTAGTCGCCTCGACTTTGTTAAAGAAGACATGATCGATGGCTACTATGTACTGCAATTTAAAGATCGCTTTTACTATTCAAAGGATGATGTAGACTATAACTTCTACACTCTGCCCAATGATCAACTGGCTTTCTCTGAGAATCATGTCTATGTATCTCATGGTACAGAGATGAAAGCCATTAAAGGCGACTCCTTTAAAGCCTATTCCTTAAAGGGGAAACCCCTCTCAACCCTAGCTACAGACACCGCCTTTTACTATACTTATGTTCAAGATGGTAAACAGTGGCTGGATCGGATTGGTATCGATCTATAAGGGAGGGGAGAATGAAGAGACCTTGGTTTAGTCTTGGTCTTCTCATGTTCCTCTGTAGTTTTTCCTATTATACAGGGATGAATGTCGTGTTCATCCCTCTTTTTGTCCTCTTTTTTGTGTTGTTCCCAAAAAACAAAGTCCTGTTTCTCCTTCCTTTTCTTCTCCTTCGCCTTCTGCTGCTTCCAAATCCTTCTCTAGAGCAGGTAGAAGGAGAGTTTAGGATTCAGGCGGAATCTCCTCTCGCAAAAGAAGTCAGGCTGGAGTATAGGGGAGAGAGTTACCTTCTTTCATCCACCAAATATAAGAATGGTCTTTACCGAGGGGTTCTTCGCATTGTTCCTTTTTCAAAGAAACGAAGTCCCAGTGGCTTTTCTCCTAGAGATTTCTATCATGCCAAGGGTTACCTTGCAGAGACAGAGATTGTGGAGGCTGAGCTACTGGAAGAAAAGGACAATCCTTTATTCAAGCTTCGGCGTTCTCTCTATGAAAGAACCAAGGTCTATGGAGAACAGGCAGGAACCCTCTATAGCCTTCTCTTCGGTGTGAAGGATGGATTAGAAAAGGAAGA
>CAMFGQ010000082.1 GCA_945950065.1 uncultured Clostridia bacterium | reverse complement strand
TCCTTCCCTACTCCATTTTTTCTGCCCTGTTTTTTCCAGCCCATATTGCCTCCAAGGCGATAGAGAAAACGGGGAATAGAAGGACTAAGGAAGATGTTCTCTTTTAGTTTTTCAGGCATCTGAAGGTCAGTAGAAAGAGTCAGGAGAACATCATAAATGTTCTTTGTCGGTCCAGCACCGAATTCTTTAATACTCGAGAGATAACCACCAGCCCCAATGCCAATACCATACTGCCAGAGAAAACCATTCTTCTCACAGAAGTTCTGGATAATCTTCAGTGCAGTGTGATTATGGGTGGCCTCAAAGAATCCACATTGGGAAAGGGCATAGACTCGAGGTAAGCTTTCCTCTTCTTTCCTTCTCTCTTCCAGTAGTTCTAAGGTATGAATTATGGGCATGGGGAGACAGTCCACATAGAGGGGAAAGACAAAAAGTAGAATTTCTGTATCCATCAGCTGAGCCAGTTCAAGATCACTTTCTTCTTCACTCATCTTAAGAAGATCCACTGCTTGATAAACCACAAGTTCTTCTCTTATCATGGTCTCCAAAGTATTGATGATCTTTGCAGTTGTACCCTGCTTCTTTTTAGGACTACCATTTACAACTGTAATCTTCATGATCTGCCTCCTCCTAAAAAGTAGTTTAGAATCGAGAAGGCTCTGTTCGTATCACGTCCCTTTCCAAGCATCAGAGCAAGAGAGCGCTTGGAATGAAGATTCAGTGCATTCCTTTCAACAAGCCTAGCAAAGGTCTCCTGTTCTTCTTTACTAGGATCTCCATAGGCTAGAGCGATCAAATCAGGATAGCTCTCGTAGCGTTTCTTATGATGCATCTCACCTCTAATCATGGTGAAAAATGGCGAAAGATTGCAAATAGCTCGATCTAAAAAGGCTTTAACATCAGAGCTATAGCCACCATAGGTCATTTTAGTGAGAATGATTACTGCATCGGCTTGCATAAAGACCTGGGAGATGTCATTGGCTTGATCACTAAGCACACATCGTCCAGGAGTTTTGGTCCAACAACCAAAACAACCTATGCATGGCTTAATCCTCCTTTTATCCAGGAGCACACTCTGCACATCATGCTTTGACGAAATGCTATTGAGTAGAAGTGAAAGCCAATTGACCCCCTCATCCTGGGTGGCGTTTCTGTCATAGAGAAGAAGAATCTTCATTTGGGTCCTCTTTCTGGTTTACTTGTCTAGTTTTTCGATGGAATACTCTCCAGACTTTAAATCAATGGTGACCACTGTACCATCATCAAAGCTAGAGCGTTGTTTGTAGCCCTCTTGATCCAGGAGTTCAAAGTTCGTCATTTCACTCATGGCCACCTCTTCATGAAGCTTGCTTACGATACGGCAGCGCTCAAGATGTTCATCAAAAGGTAATCCCTGGCAGTCGAAGGAGCCATCAATGTTTTGGTAGGCACCATCTCTTCTTAGATAGGGAATGCCACCATTGAGTAGCGCATAGAGGAAATAGTCTTCCTCTTCATGCTTTTCCATCATCCATGGAATGATGGCACAATCGTGATAAACAAGATTGAAAAGAGGAACAGGAATTCCATTCTTTGGCGCTCCAGGTTCTCGCAGCATAAAATCATAAGGCTCATAGTGACAAAAGACAAGAGAAGGCAACGCCCACTCATTCATGTCTTCAGAACTGGACAGGATATCTTGTTCTTTCAAGTAGTCAAAACAGGCAAGTCTGTTTTCATAGCCTTCTTTACGTGATACGGTGTGATCCTCATGGAAACACTCATCAGCTTCATTACAGGTAAAGACATCAAGATAGGCTGCATCAAGTGCAATGCCTTTTTTTCGTAGAAGATCAAAGTTCCTTTTCACATAATCAAGGGCAAAGTCACTACAGAGATAGGTTTGCCTTCCTCCTGCCCAGAAAGCATGCTCAGGATGGGTACCATCCTCAAGTACTACGGCTTTCTCCCATGTAAAACTAGGTGCCCTCAAATAATAGTCACGATACTGATCATGGATGCCAAAGAGATAGCCAGCACCATGGATGGTCTCCACCATCTCTTTCATGGCCTGGGTACCTCCAGCCTCTTCACAGGGCTCATTGTAATCGGGATGATGATTATCATAACCTGGTTCAGCCCATCCATCTAGATGAACATAGACCTTCTCAAGTCTATGTTGTTGCAGTTTTTTTACGTAGTCTGTAACATGACTAAAGGGCTTCACCACTTTGCTGAGCTCAGGGGTCTCATGCATGTACAACCTGGACTCAGGTTGTATGTCGGTTTTAATCGAGGTATGGACCACCATGGATCCAATCAGGGAGTCTAGCTGGGAGAAACATCTTGCCTTTGCTTTTAGGGTCTTAAATTTCTTCTCCTTCTCAGCATCCTGACGATAGTGCTTAGCTACAGAAGCAATGCTGGCATCTTGCAGCAGGGTATAGCGGAAGAGTCGAGGATAATTCATTTTGCCAAGACTTTTATTCATGTAGAAATGCACATGGGTATAGGGACCATTCTCAGGATGATCAGCCTTGTATCCAGCATCCCATGGGGTAAGACAGGTTGCTAAGAGTGCACTTGTACCTTTTATCTGGGCAAACCAAGGCATGGTAGCCCCTGCGGTATTGAAAAGTCCATCAAAACTAATCCGCTCTAAAGCCACTGGCCAAGTATTGGGAATCAGCAAGCCCTGCTGTAGAGGAAGCAGTGTCACCCAGTCTTGATGAAAACCATCAAAGGCAAAAGGAGCTGGCCACTAGACTTGATCTATGGCCATGTCTTCTCTCAGGGGTTTCCACTGAAAATAGACTTCATCCTCACCCTCAACCCATATGCTGGTTTCAAAGGCAAAGTCTTGAAAGGTGTAGATGGAGCGGGTTCGATTCTCCCCTTCATAAAGGTGCTCAAATTCTTCAGCTTCATCAAAATACACCCTCTCTCCTTTTAGAAGAAAGGAAGGTTTAAAATCAGATAGACTTGTCCATTCTTCCTTATTGTCTTGTATGGTTACACCCAATGTTTCTTCATTGAAGATTAATTGCATTCTTTCTTACCCTGTTTCAAATGATATTTCTTTTATAGTTTCTTCTTAATCCTCTGCAGCTTCAACTACACTCATCTTTCCCACGGGAGCCATATAGATAACAAATTCATCAGGATTAGAAAGCTGTAGGAGTTCATCTGCGCTCTCTTGATGATAGGCCGCTATGGCACAGGTACCACATCCAATAGAACCTGCTGCAAGATAGAGATTTTGGCAGACATGACCTGCATCAAGGGCAATGACTTTATGGGAGGCTTCACTATAGCGCCATTCCGTCCGATAAGGGATGGTGGACCACATAAAGGTCACAGGAGCTCGTCCCACAAATTCTTGATCAAGGGCAGCACGAGAAACAAGTTCCTCTAAGGGCTCTGGACTGCCAAGATGTACAAGCCCATGTTCAAGGGGCATATAGCGCCATAATCCCCGTTTATAGAGGACTTTACCTTGATCATCTGTTATCTCTCGCGTCACAGCTAAATAGGTTTCTATGCTCTGCCGATTGCCGGCAGAGGGAACTGTGCGAAGAACTCTTCCTGGGACTTTTGTTCGTACACCTTGGGTTGCCCAAAGAAGATAAGAGAGTTCTTCTGCACGCAGAGGTAGAGGAAGATATTTACGGATGCTCTTCCTCCCTGCAATGACTTCATCAAGGCTACCTCCAGGCTTTACCTTACCCTGCCACTGGGGTAAAGGGATGATCTCTTCACCAGCTTTAAGTTCCTTTTGCACAGGGGGCATAGGAACCCCTTTGTTTTGGTCTGTCCTGCTAAAGTCCGTTCGTAAGCGAATGGTATCCATTAAAAAGCTTCTCATGGCTTTGATGTCTTTTTCCTTATGCACACATGCCTCCTTCTTCTCATTAAGAAGATCTATCTATCACCATTATACAGATAATTTCCTTTTATCTCTCCCCTTTTAAAAATCCAACACTTCTTATCTGTACTTTTTTAATCATCAACCAGTGTAGAAGTAGATCAAAAAGCAGGAGAAAGCCATAGAGTCTCACCATACTCATCAAGGGAATATTCACTTTAAAGAAGCTTGTACTGCGATGAAGGAGGCCGAGCCTCTCCAAGATTTCAGGAAAAAGTATAGAGAGTCCAAATGACAGCAGATAAGGAAGCACCGCCAAGAAAGCCATGGGTAAATAGCGCTCATAAAAAGGCTTTCCGTGGAGATACTGAAGATGGAGTTTTCGTTTCCGATTCTGGATGAAAACATACACATTGTGATAACTCAGGGCAATAAAACTCACCAGTAAGAAGCTGGTAATGATCAGCGCCTTCACAACAGCTGTTTTATCACCACTCTCCATAGCAGAAGGTATTACCTTCTCAAAGCTATACCAGGATGACAAAAAACCATGTTCATCAAAGACTTTACTCATTTCCTCCTTTAAATGCTCAAAATCTGGTATGTAGTCCATCCTGTGATTTTTCGCTTCCTCCAATGACGGGATGATGATAATCGGATTGACGATTCTTCTCCCATCCAACAAAATCACCGCCTGGTTTGATCGAATCCTTTTGGATACACCGGCAATGTCCTCATACTTCCTAACTTCTTTTCTTGACTTTCCTAAAGGAAGGAGTATCTGTGTCTCTAGAGGGGCTCTTGACATTTTGATTCATTTCCCTTCCGCATCGACAATTGTATTGCTCTGAAGAAGATGAAAGGTAGAAAAAACAAGAGAATCCACGATTTCTGTAACCAGTACATTTCCATCCTCATCTCCTGTAATCACAAATCCACCTTTTTCAGAGGTGTTCATTTTGATGCCATGGAGTCGAGGGATTTCTTTATCCCATAGATGTTGCATGGCTTCTTCAAGTGTGTTTTGCTCTTCCACTGTTTTATCATGCATCTTCTCTTTATGGATCTCTAGCTCTAGCACAGCTGGATAGATGGCTCTTGCCCTATGGCGATAATAGATGTCACTGAGAATAGGAAGAGTGATAAAGAGTTGTGTGACTAGAAGAATCGCCAAGATCATCTTTAACAAAAAGCCTAGTCCAAGAAAAGACGACAGAGAAACAGACTTCTTCGTTGCTACAGCAGGTCGAATCTTCTGTATGTAAAAACGTGCAATGAGATGAATCAATACCATGGTCAGCAAAAAGCTAATCACCAAGATCGATAAGATCACAAGAAAGCGCAGGGTAAGTGCATTAAGGTGTTTGATGGTAACAAGCGAGCTCAGAACTATCAGCCCAAGAAAAAGCGCTAGGATCCTCAGGTCACTCTTAAAAAAGAGTTTTCTAGATATCAGTCCCCTACCCTGACCATGAATTTTGCGGATTCCTATGGCTCGTGTAGCTTGTACAATGTCCAGGGAATAGATGGAAAGAACAAGAATTAGAAGAGCTGCCAAAAGAACAAAGGACACGAGATAAGGAGGTCCCTGATCATAGTCATCCAAAGGACGTTTCACTCCTTTTTGGTAATGATCCAGTGGAATCAGCCCATAGGTAAGCTTGGACTCTTTCGAGAGAAAGGAATAAAGATCTTCTAGATGATCAGAAAAGAAATGCACGAAGACAAGGATTTCTTCTTGATGGCTATTTGCCTCTGCAAGCATAGATAGAGGATAAAAACCAAGATTTTTGCCATGTACATGACCAGGTAGCTCATTGGTGATTTGGTTGATTCTGCCCACATCCTCCTGATAAGGCAACACATAAGCTTGCTTTCCACTTGCACTCCAATCTACCTTTTTATCACTAAATGTATAGTCAGGAAAAAGAGAAGGATTGCTAGAAAAAATGTATGTCATGGTGGATTCAGGAGCATCAGACAAAGAACTTTTTTTACTGTTCTCCTGCTCTTCTTGCTCTTTCTCTGAAGATGAGAACTGAAGAAAGAGACCAGCATCATGGGAATCTGCTAGTCTTCTTAACTCATCCACATAATCCATGAGTTTCTCAGAAGAGGCAGTAAAAGTGAAACCATAGAGCTTTTGGGGATCAAAGTCCACCACCATACGATGGGGTTCATTCAGTCGGTTGTTATGGTATTCTTCAAAAAGACTCACACCTTGTACAACAGAGAGGACAGCAAAAATTCCAACAAAGAGATAAATAAAATACTTTTGCATCAGATCCTCCTAAACACTCAAGTTCTGAGCTTGAGTCTTTTTAAGATCCGGTATTTCTATGACCTTCGTTGCTAAGGCTTTTATGTCAGGATCATGGGTAGCGATGACAAGAGTCTTCCCAAAATCCCTTAGCGCCAGCATCAGATCAATGGTGGCTTTTTTATTGTCTTCATCCAAACTACC
>CAMFGQ010000081.1 GCA_945950065.1 uncultured Clostridia bacterium | reverse complement strand
GCTTAGAACCAGACCTCAAATCACGGAAAGCCTTTATTTACTTATCTTATTACACCCTTACTTATCTACCCTTGACATCAATACTACCGTCTCAACATGTTGAGTGAAGGGAAACATATCCAAGGGATAAATCCGTCCCACAGTATACTTATCTTCGAAGAGAGGAAGTTCTTCCTTAAGCTGCTTTGGATTACACGACACATAGACAATGCGTTCTGGAGCAAGAGTCAGTAGGGCATCGATGCACTCAGGAGTCGTACCTGTTCTCGGTGGATCTAGGATTACCTTATCCATTCCTCTCCCACTGTTTGCAAGCTCTATCATGAACTTAGTTGCATCTTCTTCAATGAAGGTGACATTGGGAATGTCATTCCTTTTCTTCATTTCCCTCGCATCAGCAATGGCTGTTGGATTGAGCTCAACGCCGTAAGCTGTGGCTCCTGCATTTGCAGCCAGAAGAGCCATAATACCAATTCCACAGTAAGCATCAAGAACCTCTTCTCCCTCCCTTGGTGCAAGAAGTTCCATGACAAGCTCATAGAGTCTTTTAGCCTGCTTTGTGTTTACCTGATAAAAGCTATCCCCAGAAAGCAAGATCTCCAGTCCAAGAAGCCTATCCCCAACGGGACCCTTTCCATAGACTTGAAGAAGTTCACCCTCGATGAGTACGGGTGTTCTTCGTTTATGGGGATTAAGATAGATGGCTTTGATTTCAGGATGTTTTTTGCGTAGAGCTTTGATGAATCCATCGAGCTTGGGAAAGTGTTTATCCCGCACGACAAAAGTAACACTGTATTCACCTGTAGCCTTGGCGGCACGAACCAACACATGGCGAAGATATCCCTGGCCTGTGTCTTCATTAAACACATCTATCCCTCTTATCTTGACTAGATAATGGATGGTTTTGTGGATTTGTTTGGCACCTTCATCCTCAATTAAACAGTGCTCGATAGGGACCACCCAATGACTTCCCTTTTCATATATGCCACTGAGAAAGCCGCGCTTTCCCCTTGGCTTATACGTGCGTACTACTTTGTTGCGATAAAAATAGGAGTCATCCATGGCAAGCATTGGAGATACTCCATAGTCTTTGAAGAGCCTCTCTATGTATTCTTGCTTCTTTTTGATCTGACCCTTAGGAAAAGCTAATCGGAAATCACAGGCACCACACTCCTTAAAGTGTGGACAATCTTTCGGTTTCATGCAATTTTCCTTTCCACCCACTTGATGAGTAGATATATCAGATAGAGTCCCAATCCAAATAGAAGAATGATCAAGACAGGATAAAGCAATGTGGGTACCCAAGTAAGATATTTGATCAGCCCCTCAGGTGCATGACGAAGAAAACCATAATTATAGTCCACTCCCGTAGCCCTATTCATTAAAGTGTTAAAAACATAGAGGGCAATGTTGTAGGCTGAGGTAAAGAGAACCACCTTTTTAAAGGAGCCCGGAGTAATCTTATAGTCTTTCGTAAAGAGTAAGTAGGCAACCGACCACCCCATCATCATGTGTAGATGAAAGAACTGGAAATTTGTAAAATGAGGAAACTGAAAGGGATAGAGATCCACACTCAGAAGTGCCATAACAGAACCCATGAATCCCCAAAAGATACCCATGAGCTGGGCAGGGCGATAACGGAAAAGCAGACCGATCACCAAAATCCAAGCAACGATTCTGCAATGAAATAAAGGTAGAGACTCTCTTAGATTAAAGTAGCCCGATGCAAACTGCCAGATGTAAAAGGAAGTTTGATCTAAAAGCAGCAAAAGTCCAAGTATCTTACCTACCACTGGATACTCTGTCTTCAGCTTCTCTCTATTCCGATAAAGAAGATAGACTCCCAAGGCAAACACTCCTAGAAGGAGAAGATGTGGGAGAGAAAACATTTTTAAAAAATAACCATCTTCTTCAATACGAAAAAAATGTTTCATAAAATCACCTATGTATGTCTACGACGTAGAAGAAAGTAGTAAACACCTAAAACAAGATAGAGTGGACCTAAAAAAAGAGACGCCTTATCCCATAGCAGAGTCGCCACATATCCTCCCAAGAAGAAAAACAAAATGCTTCCTAAGTAAAAAGCAATTCCCCACACATGACCACCTCTTCTTCGTAAACCTGATCCAAACTCAAAGCCCGCATCAGTCAAATAGCCTGTGACATGGGTTGTCCGTACAAGAACACCGTTATAGTAAATAAACATGCCATTAATCAGACCCATGTAGAAGATGAGAAAATAGTGCAAGAGCCCGCTGCTTCGAAGAAGAAAACAAATGATTCCCCCCAGGAACAAAATTCCACCATAACGCCGTCTCAATTGAAACTTGCGTTGATGAAATAAGATCCCTGATAAGGTGGATCCCAAAAAGAAGAGAATGAAGCCCTTGGCAAGAAAGGTCAGTAGGGTAAAGTCTCGCGTGGCCATGGCAAGGGCTAACTGAGAAGTCAGCCCCGTAACATGACTCACTGGATAGACAAAGCTAATGATAGCAACTATGTTGGCGTAGCCACTGGCAAAAGTTAGAGAGAGAATCCACAATGTGAGAAGCTTCTCCTCTGTTTTTTCTAACATTTTACTCTTGTGCTGGCATAAATTCTCTTACCTTTATGCCTTTATCTTTTAATTTCTCTACGAGGCCTTCTGGATCTTCCCCTTCTACACGTAGGGAGATTTCTTGGGTTCCCATCACACCCACATCATACTTTGCAATATTGGTTACATTGCAGCCATGACGCTGTACAATGTCCAAAATGGATGCAAGGCTTCCCACGAAGTCCTGAGAAAAGATGGTAATCTTTGCATCTTTAAGACCAAAGACTTTGACGACAACTTCGAAAAGAGCTTTTTGGGTGACGATTCCTTGGAAACGATTCTGACGATCCACAACAGGAATAAACATAACCTTGTTTCTAAAGAAGGCTTCCGCTGCATCTTCCACTAGGGTAGAGTCTAAAATCGGCTCCATATTCATGTAAGCATAGCCTCGAACAGGTTTCTCTAAGTATGCCTCAAAGTCTGTCTCGTCTGATTCGATGAATTTTTCATAGATGTACATCTTTGAGATGTAGCCAATAAACTCATCCTCATCCACCACTGGTAAAGAAAGGAATCCTTCTTTTTTGATGACTTCCAGTGCTTCTTTTAGTCGCTGATCGCTGGAAATCTTAATTAATTTGTCTTCTGGTGTCATAATTGCTCGTACAAACATTAGTTCCTCCTTGGATTGTTTTGTTTAGTATAATCTACTTTTTGTCTCGACTTCAAGACTTATTCAACTCCCCTGTGGTAGTGTCCTCTTGTTGAAAGAGGAAGATCTACCCCTTGTTCTTCCTTAAATGCGCGAAGAATCTTTTGGGGGTCTTTTTCATCAAATAGTTCGATCACGAAAGATCCGAATCCCATCTCCTTCAGTGCATTTACATCACTTAGAAGATTCTTTACTGGACCATTGTAGAGATGATTTCTGCAGTATCTGTCCCTTGCAAGCCTTAATCTATATCCCTTCTGATCTTGAAGATAGTGTGGCGTGCTGTCGCAGCTACAAGGTCCTGCTCCTTTTTTGGTTAAACAATGCTCCAGAACCATCATCTCCTGTGGTCCATAGACATAGACAAGATAGGCTTCTTTGTTCTTCAATTCCTCTAATTCTTTTCTTCCCATCTCTTCACTGACCAAAGCTCCCTCTAGTTCATCATAGAGAGCTAGCCCATAGGAATTCAATAGATTTAGTTTATAGTCGCCTAAAAGAACTGTCTTTCCCTTTAATAACTCCATCACTCCTTGATTCGAAGTCAGTACTCCCTTTAATCCATCAAGCTGGAGGATTCTTTCACATAGACCAGCCAGATCTTCTTTCACAATTCCGGGTACCCTGAGATAGTAATCTTTCTGTCCCTTTAGGTCTTCAAAGGAGAGACAACCCTCTTCCTTAAAGAAGGGATCAACCACCCTTTCCATACCCTCAAACTCCATCTCTAAATAGCGCTTCTCCCTAAAGATCACATATTTCTTGGCTAAAGAGCTTTTCTTTTCAAAGCTAGGAAGTGCCACCTTCTTGAGATCCCTTCGGTTCCTCCTAAGCTGAAGCTGGGCTTCAACATAGGCTCTACGCAGAGCATTGAGGCTCCCCATAGGAACAAAACCTTCTTCAAAGTTTGTGATAGTGGGATTTAGGCGTAGAGGTGTATCTCCGCTTTTTTGGAGATTCTCTAGGATTCTTTCCTTTGTTAGGGGTGCTTTTAGGGGAGTCTGCACAGTGTCACCTTCCAGATCTCCCAGTTTCATGGGTTTATTTACCTCAAAAGAGAAGTCTACTGGAATGTCGATCTTTCTCTCATAGTGGCGATGCAAAACGTCTTTCACTTCTTGTTCGAGTGCAGTATCAACATTCTTTTTCAGCATCTCACCTTCTTGGTACTTTCTGGGAAGAAGTTCAACTAGCTGACCTTTTTCTGCCCAGGGTATTTCC
Source organism: uncultured Clostridia bacterium (assembly GCA_945950065.1). Classification (GTDB taxonomy): domain Bacteria; phylum Bacillota; class Clostridia; order Peptostreptococcales; family Acidaminobacteraceae; genus DTU036. The sequence goes on along the minus strand of CAMFGQ010000081.1, from coordinate 1,890 downwards.
TTACCTTGGTGTAGGATTTTTTCAACACGAAAGCCACCTTTTTGTGTAGCTACTCCATCCTGTAGACGAATATCGCGGAGAAGTTTTACTTTTCTTCCTTGTACATAACCTAGATCAAGACCACCTCGACCAGGATCTTCTGTGGCCATGAGCTCTTCTCCACCTTTTTCATAGAGATATCCCCGTGTAAAGCCTTGTCGATTAAAGGCCTGTTTCATCTTCTCATCATCAAGGATTCCCTGATCCAGTGCTTGACGATAGCTCTTTACTGCTTGATACACATAGCTTGCAGAGCGCATGCGTCCTTCTAGCTTCAGGCTCTTAACTCCTGCATCCTCTAGTGCATGGAGTTCATGGAGAAGGGATAGATCCTTAGGACTAAGAAGATGTCCTTCCTTTACCTTTTCTTCTTCCTTATAGAGGCTATACACCAGTCTACAAGGTTGAGCACAACGGCCTCGGTTCCCTGATCGTCCACCGATCAGGCTACTCATTAAGCATTGACCTGAGTAGCAGATACAAAGTGCACCTTGAACAAAGACTTCCAGATCTAGGCCTAATTCATTCATGGCCTTGATTTCCTTTAGGGAGAGTTCTCGAGCAAGAATTAGGCGATCTACACCCTTGTCTTTAAAATACTTTCCTTGAAAAGGATTATGAAGACTGAGTTGCGTTGATGCGTGGAGTTCAATGTCTGGATAAAGGCTTTTAACGAGATAAAGTAGACCGGGGTCTTGGAAGATGATGGCATCAACGCCCTGATTCCATGCCCAGCGGCAGAGTTCTAGAGCATCCTCAATCTCATTATCTTTAAGCAAGGTGTTGACAGTTAAATAGACCTTGCCTCCATAATCGTGGACATAGCCTAGTGCCCAGCGGAGTTCTTCTTCATCGAAGTTTCCTGCATAGGCACGTGCAGAAAAAAGAGAGGCACCTAAGTACACAGCATCTGCCCCTGCTTGTATGGCTGCTATAAGATTGTCACGATTTCCTGCTGGTGCTAAGATTTCCATTACATAATACCAAGCCAAGCTTGAAGGACAGAGCCTTCTATTTGGGTTTTCTTCACGACTTGCATCCATTCCACTGGCTGATCATCATAGAGGAGTCCTGTTAGGGTTGCTAGTAATGGGGCAACTGATTTGGGATCATGGCTCTCAGCGAGAGCTAGTTCCATGGAGTGTGCGAAGCTAGTAGACTTTTCGAGAAGTTCCAGTGTCCGCAGCAATACCTTGGCGTCTTCTCCTTCATAGGAAGCAATGTTTCTTTTTTCTTGCTCCAGCCGATTCCAAAAATGAAGATCTGTTTTTTCATAGAATAGACTCCAGAGAATGTCTCCATAGACACGTACTAGGTATTTCGTTTCGGGATGAGCATGGGTGCATCCCACCATTTCTTCAATAAAGGTAAGAGCACTGCTTTTGTCTTTTCGCAGATCAAAGGTTTTCATGGCGAAAATTGCAAGAGGCAAGACACGCAGTAGACCACCAGGAGTTCGGTCTTTTTCTTGTTTTCCTCCACAGTCTTCGGGGTGAACTCCCCGCTGAAAGCGATTCATGGCTTCATAAAAGGTTTCTTCTACTTCGGTGGGGATGTTTTCTGCTGTGTATTTGCCTTCTTCTATAAATAAGGTGAAGTTTTTCATCAAAGAAAAACCATCCATTATCTTATAGGCATCTAAAGTAGCAAGGATGAGTGCTGTTCTGCTACTCCAGATTCCCTGCTTTATGTTATAACTCAATTCTTCTTTTATTCTGCTCTCTTGGGCAAGGGCATCTCCTTGGATAAAGCAGAATATACTTCGAAGTACTTTTTCTTTCATGGCTGCCTCCAGCTTTATTATAACAGATAGCATGGTGCTCTTACATAAAGAAGCCTAAAGGATTGAGG
>CAMFGQ010000080.1 GCA_945950065.1 uncultured Clostridia bacterium | reverse complement strand
TTTACAAAAAAAGTGTTGATGAGTTTTAGTCACCAACACCAAAAAGTGTACACCCGGAAAATGAAAAGCCCCTCTCCTGCATAAGGTGAGGGGCTTTGTACTCTTTATCTACTCTTCAGATTCGCTTTTTTCAAGGCGAAGTACTTCTAAAATGGTTTCTGGCTCCATTCTAAAGTGGGCACCCTTTCCTTGGAAGAAGCCGTGGGCTTCAATCAAGTGAAGGGAGAGATCACTCCAGTAGAGTTCTTTGCCTGTGCGTTTATCCACGAGCTTTGTATTGCGTTTACTGACTTTCTTTTTATGTTTGAAAGGGCAATACTGCCATCCTCTGAAGTGTTCGACGGAGACTTCGTAATCTCCAACAGGAACCGGGTCTCCTAATCCTTCGACACCCTTAAAGGTAAAGGCTTTGAGAGCCATTACAATGTCTTTAATTTCAACTCCTTCTCGTTGAAGAAAGGTTTCGTCTTCACGAATAATCTCCTCAATGCTTCTGGGATCATCGCCTAAAAAACCATCTAAAGTCAGGCTTCCAGGAGCCATGTCTTCTTGAAGTGTTTTTTGTTCTGGACTCATTTTTGCCATTGTATCTCTCCTAGAATTCGTCGTAGTAGATTTGACTGCTGGGGATACCCAGATCAACCATGGTTTGTCTTACAGAGGCGAGAAATGCAGGGCTTCCACAGAGATAACCTTCAATTTGTGAACCATCGGCATCTTTAAAGTCTCTTTGGATAGGAGGATTAACCCTTCCTACCTCACCATCCCAAGGTTCGTTTGGATCAGGCTGTGAGAGACAGGGAATAAAGTGGAAGTTGTCGTATTTCTCTTCCAGTTCTTGAAAGAGATCCATGTAGTAAAGATCGCGTTGTGACTGGGCGCCAAAGTAAAGGTACATATCGGCAGTAACACCTTTTTCAATGTTATCAAGAATAAGAGAGCGAAGGGGAGCAAGTCCACTTCCTGCACCTGCCAAAATCATCGTAGGTGTATCTCCTCGATAATAGAAATCTCCATAGGGGCCAGATACAGCTACGTCATCTCCTTCTTCTAGCACGGTGTGAACATAGGTAGTACAGACACCATCAGGAACCTGACGAATACAGAATTCCAGATGATCTTGCTCACTGGGTACGGAGGAAATAGAGTAGGCGCGGAATACTTTCTCTTTGATCTTGCCGTAGGGTTTGGTGTAAAACTGCATAAACTGGCCAGCTTTGAACTTCACTTCTTCTCCTTCAGGAAGTTTAAGTCGAACCAATTTGATGTCATGGGTGAGGTCATCGAGAACTTCCACTGAGGCGATGAACTCTTTGATGTTAAAGAGTTCTTCTGGAATCTCGAGAACCATATCTCCTTTTACCTTGACCTGGCAAGCCAAGCGGAAATCATTTTCTCTCTCTTGGGGAGTAAGGTAGGGCTCCTCAGTAGGGAGTAGTGGGCCCGCACCGGAGTGGATTTGTAGCTTACAAAGTCCACAGGTTGCTTTACCACCACAGGCAGAAGGGATAAAGATTTTGTTTTCTGCCAAGGTACCAAGAAGGGTTTGTCCGCCTTCTACTTCAAATTCCCTAGATCCTTCATTAATGGAGATCTTGACGATTCCATAGTCATTGAGTTTCTTTTCTGCTAGAGAGATGATAAGGGTCAGAATAACAGAAATGCCAGTAATGCTAAATACGGTTTGTAGTGTTTGCATTGAAAACATTCTTTCATCTCCCCCCTTATTGGACAGCAAAGATGCCGGAGAATCCAACAAAGGCAAGAGCCATAATGCCGGTAATGAGGAAAGCAATTCCCGGTCCTGCAAGACCTGGAGGAAGTTTTGCCTTACCCATTTTTTCTCGCATAGCAGCTAGCATACAGATCGCCATCCACCATCCTATACCACTACCTAAACTAAAGAGTAAGGATTGGAGGAAGTTATAGTGACGGATAACCATAAAGAGTGTCGCCCCCAAAATCGCACAGTTTACTGTGATCAGTGGGAGGAAAACACCTAGATTAGCATGGAGATCCGGCAAATATCTATCCATGAATAGCTCAAGGATCTGCACAAGTGCTGCGATGACTAAGATGAAGACAATAAACTGCAGATACTCAAGGCCCAGTGGGACAATGAAATAGTGATAGACAAGCCAGTTGACCATGGCAGTGATCACAAGAACTAAAGAAACAGCTTTACCAAGACCTGTAGCAGTCTTATACTCCGATGAAATGGCCAAATAGGAACACATTCCTAAAAAGTTTGCCAAAATCATGTTGTTGGTAAAGATGGATGCAATAAAGATAACCAGTGGGGATACTTGTGGTGCCATTATGCTCTCCTTCCTTTTTCTTCAGCCTTGATGGCCCAAGCTGAGGTAATCCAAATGAGAATGGAGATTACGAAGAATGCAGCTGGGGGCATAACCATAAGGGTCCAGGGTGTAAAGTTCAGTCCAAGGCTAAAGCCAAAAATGGTTCCAAAGCCTAGGATTTCTCGGACAAAACTGATGGCCAGTAGAACAAGCAGATAGCCTACACCAGCAAAGAAACCATCTACTAAAGCAGGTAGAGGAGGGTTCTTAGCCGCAAAGGCTTCGGCACGTCCCATGATGATACAGTTTGTAATAATCAGTCCAACATAGGGTCCAAGCTGCTTAGAGATACTTGGTAAAAAGGTCTGTAGAAACAGATGGACCAGAATCACGTAAAAAGCGATAACAAAGGTCTGAATCAGCATCCGGATTCGCTGTGGAATCAGCTGATTGATCAGTGAAATCGTAAAGCTAGAAAGTGCAGTAACAAAGGTTACACCAACACCCATAACAAGAGAGTTTGTCATCAGGTTGGTAACAGCCAGTGCTGAACAGATTCCTAAAATTTGTCTTAGGATCTGGTTTTCTTTTGTTACATTGGTTTTAGCAATAACTTTTAATTCAACCATTAGTTCACCTCCAAGGTGGGTAGGATCGTCTCATAGAACTGATTGATCATCCTAAGAACCGAGCTTGAGGTTTGTGTTGCTCCAGTAATGGCGCTGAGCTCTTCAGAGTATCGAAGGGGTTCAAAGTTGAGACCTCTGAACTGATCTCTAAACTGTGGTTCATCGATCCGCCCGCCAAGACCAGGTGTTTCGTTTTGATCGGTAAAGGTAATGCCAAGGATGGTTTTTAAATCCTCGCTCAGTGCAAGATAGCCACTGATGCTTCCCCATAAACCTGGTCCTTCAATGGGTAGAGCATAGGCTTTTGTGTCTCCATCTTCTAGCATATAGCCTTTAACCGTACCAAAGTCTTTTTCTTTCACATGGGCATCAAAGTAAGCTTCAGGATCATCACTTACAACACCGAAAGCATCCAAAAGAGCCAGCTGTTCAGCTTTCCAGACATTGTCTTTAATGGTAGGAAGCATAGCAGCATTGCTGATGGCAAGAATGGCTGTTAACACAATGGATACGATGGCCATAAAGATTACTGTATAGAGATAACCTCTTTTCACTTGGCACCTCCTGCAGCTCTCTTTGCTCTCATTTCACGAACCGTTCGTTCAATGAGAGGCGCAAAAGAGTTTCCGATGAGTACAGCGAACATAATTCCTTCTGTAAAGAGGGAAAAGGTTCGGATGAAGATCGCAGAGAAACCAATGATGATTCCATAAAGAGCCTGAGAGAGAGTGTCTCTCGGAGCTGAAATGGGGTCTGTTGCCATAAAGACTGTGGCAAAGAGGAAGCCTCCACTTAAGATGCTAAAGATCGGTGGGGCAGTAGAATAGCCTAAATAGTAAAAGGCACTACTAAAGGCAAGACCTGATAAAGTAACCCAAAGCATAATGGTTTTGGAAGCTGTCTTGGTGTAGAGCAGATAAGCAGCTGCAATGAGGATAAGCAGTGCAGAGCTCTCACCAATACTTCCGCCAACTGTACCTAGGAACAGATCCTTCAGGGGTGTTAAAACACCCTGTGTTTCTTGCAAAATCATGGGAGTTGCTTCACTTAAAGCATCCACTCCATAGCGAAGAAATCCACCAGGTAGGCTCGTGTAGGTCTTGGCCCATGCAGCTGTCATCTGTACTGGGAATGAAATATAGATGAAACAGCGGCCAACCAGAGCTGGGTTAAAGATATTTCTTGCAAAGCCCCCAAATGCCCCTTTTCCTAAAATAAGTGCAACTAAAATTCCTACGATGGCAATCCAATAGGGAACAGTAGGGGGTAAAGTTAAGGTATACAGCGCACAGGTAACCAGTGCAGCCTCAGTGACTTTGACCTTATCACCTTGAATCAATCGCATCACCCAAAATTCTGCTAGCACACCCACTAGAGTGACTACAGCAAGTAGAGTTAAGACTCGCAGGCCGTAGAGCCAGACAGAAAAAATATAGAGGGGTATGAGAGAGATCAAGACCTTGGTCATCATCTTTTGTCTCATGAAATGGTTTTTTAACTCCATATATCCTCCTTCTTTCTTATGGACTTATTGTACCACAATTATAGAGAATAAGGGCTGAATATAAGGAGGAAAGAAGATGAAAAGGGATCAAGGCAGCAAACTGAGAACGAATCTCATTGACAAGAAAGTTAGTCTCTGCTACGATAGACAGGTAACAAAAATAAGGGAATTGGGTTAGAATCCCAAACGGTCTCGCCGCTGTATTAGCCGTGGACCTCTTGAAGACCACTGGAAATCTTTCTGGGAAGGTAAGAGGATCTGCTAAGGCTTAAGTCAGAATACCTTTAGTGTAAGTAGTTTACGAGCCATGAATTACTTGCGACTTCGAAGATGATTTCTTAGAATGCGTAAACTCTGCTTGGCCAGAGTTTTATTTTTTAGAGAAAGCTTGTTGCATCGACGAAACGCAGGTAGGGGCTAGACCCCTATTTTTTATTGGAGGAAGAATGAAGAAGGGAAATAAGCAGTATAGGATAGTGGATGTAATCATCCTTCTATTCTTTGTATCTATGGTCAAAAGCTTTTCTTTTTTGCTTGCCATCGCTTTTGTTTCTCTTCTTTACAGTTTCATTTCTCTTAAAAAGTGTGCACTGATGAAACTACTTGGACCAGTGGCTCCTTTTGCTTTGCTTATGCTCTTGCCTATGGTTCTTTCCTATCTCTTCACAAGGAGTCTTGGGGACTGGAACTTTCATCTGATGATTCTGTTAAAAGTACTAATCTCTGCGGTTATACTTGGAACCGTTGTAGAAAAAAGAGGAGCTTATTATCTTATTGAGGAACTTTTAGACCTTGGTTTTCCTTCGTTTTTTAATCGTATTCTCGCCCTTTGTTATCGCTATTTCTACATGATTCATGAGGATGTCAGCATGGGAAGAAGGGCGCTCATCTTAAGGGGGATACAAGAAAGAAAAGGCTTCTCGAGCATCAGTGTTTTTGGTCAATGGATTGGTGGTTTCTTTGTAAAAAGCAGTCTCCATGGGGACAGGATCTTTCAAGCAATGAAATGTAGAGGCTTTGAAGGCGAAAGCAAAGAACGAGCTCTATTAAAGCCAAAGCTTTTACTGCGCTCTTTCACTCTCATTGTTCTATTAAGCATCACGATTTATCTTGAAGGAAGGCTCTATGGCAATTAATATTCATCAATTAACCTATCGCTACCCCAACGGAAATATAGGTCTTTATAACATCAGTGCTCATCTTTCAAAGGGGAAAAAGACCGCCATTCTCGGTCTCAATGGCAGTGGAAAAACGACACTTCTCAGTCATCTTAATGGCAGTTTACTTCCCCAGGAAGGTAGTATAGATATCCTTGGATTATCCCTAGAAAAAAAGAATCTAAGGGAGATTCGAAGAAAAGTAGGCTTCCTCTTTGACTATCCAGATCATCAGCTTTTCTCGACAACGGTCTATGCGGATCTTAAATTTGGTCTCGATAACTATGGATATCCTGAAGAGAAAAAAGAGGACTTGATTGAAAGAGTAAGTAAAACATTTGGACTAGAAGAGTTGCTTTCTCGTTCTCCCCATCAGCTTAGCTTAGGGCAGAAAAAGAAAGTAGCTACTGCGGGGGTGATGATTATGGAACCAGAACTGATTTTGTGTGATGAACCTTTTTCTGGCCTTGATGGTCTGGGACTTTCTTATTTCAAGGAACTTTTAGATTACTGGGTGAAAGAGGAAGAAAAGACCTTGGTCTTTTCAACCCATGATGTGGATCTCAGTTATGCCTGGGCAGATGAAGTCATCCTTCTGAAAGAAGGAGAACTTCTCTATCAGGGGAAAGCAGAAGAAGTCCTACAAGACGAAAGGGTCTATGAGGAAGTAGAGCTTGAAAAGCCATTTCTACTACGCCTTTTTCAAGGAAGAAAAGAAAAGCCACGCACCATAGAAGAGGCAAAAAAATGCATCGAGATGTTAGAGCGAAAGCTTTGATATAGATAAAAAACATAATGGAGGAATTTATGAAAAAAAGATCAATTGCAGTATTACTTATCCTTGTTTTGCTCGTTGTTATGACAGCTTGTGGAAAACCAGCTGAAAC
>CAMFGQ010000079.1 GCA_945950065.1 uncultured Clostridia bacterium | reverse complement strand
TCAAAACAAGTACTTGGTGCATTCATCACCAGCTTTTGTTACACTAGGAGTTGAAAGGAGATTAATGTGGAGAGAATTAGAATGAAACTAAATTATCAAAATACCGGTATGATTGGATTTGGTTTTCTCGCCTCCAGCCTTGTCTGGGGGATTTACAACACCTTTGTGCCCCTTTTATTGTCTGAACGCTTCTTGTTAACCACTGCAAGCATCGGATTGATTATGACCATTGATAACTTCTTTGGTGTCATCTTCCAGCCTCTTGTGGGCGCAATTAGTGACCGAACCATCACAAAAAGAGGAAGACGCATGCCCTGGATCATGGTGGGACTACCCATCTGTGCAGTCCTCTTTATCTTTATTCCGAAAATGTATACTCTAGCCAGCATGATGGGTGTCATCATTCTCTTCAATCTGATTATGAGTTTATGGAGATCACCTGTTATTGCTCTTATGCCTGATGTCACTCCTACGGCACTGCGCAGTAAAGCCAATGGAGTGATTAATCTCATGGGAGGCATTGGCTCCATCATTGCATTTTTAGCTGGTGGTGCACTGGCTAAACAAAGTCCTGATTTATCCCTGCCCTTTATTATGGCATCCATTGTCATGGTATTCTCCCTCTTGGCCCTGATCTTTTTTGTTCGCGAACCCATTGGACTCAGCCTTCGAAAAAGTAAAGGTGATTCATTAACCGTCCGTGAACAACGACTTTTCCAAGAGGCAGTAAACTACGGTCTACTTGCAGAAGAAGACAATGGTGGAACCAAAAAAAGAAAAGGTGCTTTCTTTGCCCCCCTCAAACCCTTAGAAAAAGGAGAACGCCGTAGTCTGATGGCACTTCTCTCTGCAATCTTCTTCTGGTTCTGTGGCTTTAATGCAGTAGAGACCTTCTTTACCCTCTATGCAACCAATGCGCTAGGTATGAGTAAAGGTAATGCCGCTATGACACTGGCCTCCTTCTCCTTGGCCTTCTTGGTCTTTGCCCTACCTTCTGGAATTTTGGCGGAAAAATTTGGCCGTAAGCGATTGATTGTAACGGGCCTGGTTGGGATCTGTATCATGTTCTTGCCTCTGCTATTTGTAGAAAATGCGTTCATTGTAACCTTACTCCTCGTCGGAGGAGGACTCTTCTGGGCATGCATCAACATCAACTCCCTTCCCATGGTAGTAGAGTTAGCTACAGGAGAGACTGTAGGCGCATTTACAGGCTACTATTACTTTTTCTCCTTTAGTGCTTCCATCGTTTCTCCCATCCTCTTTGGTTGGATTAGAGACCTGACACAGGACTACTCTACTCTCTTTAGTTATTCCATTATTGCCTTTGGCTTAGCACTGATATGTATGCTCTTTGTTCAGCATGGTGATAATTTAAGTTTAGCTAAAAAGAGGAAGCCTTCTTCACCAAGGTAGAATAAGGAAAAAAATCCCTCAAAACAACAAATAGGTTTAAGCACAAAGAGCGATGGTTGACTGGAAGTCAGCAGTCGCTCTATTTTTCTTCAACTCCTTTGTCCACTTTAAAGCTTGCAATAAAAAAATATTGCAAGAAATCGTTCATTTTCATTCACTTATTGTGTAATCTGTGCTACAGTAGGTGTAATAAGGTATAGCTATGTTGTTTTATTTCCTTAAAATCTTTGGCGAGCTCACAAGATTTATAACAAAGAAAATGTTCACATTTTACGTTATGTAAGTAAATGCTTGTATAATAACATTACCGTCTTAAACCTTGATATTTAGCGATAATCTCAACAAAAAAAGATTGACAAATGTTAGCTTTTCGCCTAAGATATCATGGACTAGTACCCTTTTTCAACTAGTACCCTTACCTAAGGAGATTTTATGGACACACTACAGAATGAAACAAATAATAACACAACAAAATCATCATCGAGACTCATCGACCTAAAAGAAATTTTAGTAGAAGTTGCTGCAAGTTATGAGTTTTTCTATCTTTTAGAGGGAGAACTCCTTCTTCACATGAATGAAAAAGTTCAAACTCTTTATCAAGGAGACTTATTTATTGCAAATCCTGGCGACGCCTATATGATCTTACCCAAAGAAGGCAGCGCCTTTATACTCTATCTTACCCTAGAGCATAACCACAACATCAGTCAATCCAAGTTCTATCGCTATGTCACCATCGCTCGAAAGGATGACTTACATTATAGTCCTATTCATGCCATGTACAAGTTCTACGATGATTACATGCGTATGGGGGAAGATCAAATGGCTACTCGTCAGAAATACCTCATCGAAAAAATGAAACCTCTAGCTTACGATGCAACACCCTACGAATCCAAGCGAGAGAAGAAGATTCAAATGATTCAGGATGCAGCGTCTCAACTCTATTTGATTGATTCTGATGCTAGTCTTGATTCTATTGCAGAAGAACTAGGAATTAGTCCTTCTTATCTCTCTAGAGTCTTTAAAGAAGTTTCAGGCATGGGTTTTTCTGAGTATTCACAGAGGAAGAAGTTGGAAATTTCCTCCTCTCTACTCCAAGAAGATCTGACCATTGACAAAATCGCTACACAAACTGGATTTGCTTCCACCAAGTCACTCAATCGAATTTACAATCAGCTATTAAACAAAACTCCCTCGGAGTATCGAAAGGATCTAGCTGCACTACCTAAAGAAGAAACGAGTCAGGAGAATTTACGTAAGCGCTCAGCCTTCCAAAAATTCTCATCCCAATTTTCTGAACTAAGTTATGGTAGCGCTATCCTTGAATCACTGGGGAAGGATTATTGTCACCACGAGCTTTCACTATCCCAACCTGATTTCAAAAGAAATACCCTAGGTGGATTAACCTATAGGCTCTGTGATTTCGGTGAAAATTACGCTGAAGAAATTCGAAAATTCCATGACGATGGTCGTGTTTCTGGAATTTTCGTGCAGATGACCATTGATGAAAAAAAGCCGAATCAAGTCTATCTTCAAGATCTAAATCGTTGGGTACTGTTTAATGAGATGGCAAGTATTTTTGAACTACTTGAAAGTCTCAAGATTCCCGTTGGCATTACCATGCAAGTACGGAAATTTTCTGTAATCGATGCATGCAATCAATTGAATCGTGAAGCGTTAAATCGCTCCATAGCTGTTGTGGAGGATTTTTTAGGGAAATTTCTCCAAATACTCTCCCGTCCACTTGCTCAAAATTTATGCTATGTCTTTGATCTATCCTTTATTCTAAAATTGTCTGATCAACGTAGCACAAACCTCTTTTCAGAGTATATGGAAAGACAACATCAAGTCTTAGAGCGGGTTCTACAACACAAAGACTATAAGTTTGCCTACGTTTATGGGGATCAAACAAGTGAAGAACTCAAGGGAATTTTGGAATTTATTACCAAAAATCGCCATCATTTCCGCATCGCTCCCACCAATTTCTATAGGCTGATTATGCCCAATACCATTCGCCTCACTGAGTCTTATCAGTTTGCTGAGGCTGTGGAATTGTACAAGAAAAATATGGAATTCGCCAATTCCCTTGAAATAGATCCTGCACTAACTGCATTCAACATGATCAACGAGGGAGGCATTATCCTGTTAGAAATAAATGATCATTCCCTCGTCTACCAGGAATTAATTGCTTCCATCCTCTGGTTAGATCACTACATTAAACTGGATCCACAAGAAAACACCTATGCAAGCTACAACTTCATTTTTAAGGATCCCATCAAGATGATTGAGCAGACCTTTGAAGCCCATATGGTGGATTTCGGAGGATATCAGAGTCCTCTCTACTATTTTTCTGAAAATCTCAATGCAATGAAGGGACATGTGCTCTACCACAAAAATGGATGCATGGTGACAAAGGATGGTGAAGAATTCAGTATACTCCTATATAATCATCCCCTCTTCGACTATAGCTTTGCCATCGAGAAGGGATTTGAGTATCTTAATCAATACAGTGCAGACATTACCTTTGAGATCAGTGGTGTACAGGGAAGTTATAAAGAAAGCATGCAACTGATTAACTACCGTCATGGACCTACTGCATACCATCTTCAGAATTTCTCTGATCCCAATCTCTTGGCTCCTCAAGAAAAGGACTATGTAAAACGTCTGAGTATTCCCAAAATGATGTCCAACTTTGTTGAATTCCACGGTACCTTAACAAGAACCTTTTCTCTAGCGCCTTTTGAAGTTATGTTTATGCGCTATACGCCAGTCTAAAGCTCACTAGACCAGAATCACATTCTGGTCTTTTTTTGTGCACATCTCCCCTCACAAAATAAGTATAAAAGCGTGAAAAAAGAGGAGCTAAAACTCCTCTTCAAGTAGATCATCAATAAAGTCCGCTACACCATCCAATCCAGAGTGAGCTACGATTCGGTCAGCTCGAGGAAGAACGGTGGGAGGAGCATCCTCCATCACAGCCGCATAGTCGGACATTTCTAACATAGCGACATCATTTTCATTATCACCGATAGCATAGAATTTTGATGCGCCGATGCGTTCTTTAAGCCACTTGCCTGCAATACCCTTATCTGCTTTAATACTAATGATGTCATAGAGATGTGAGAGTGATCGGAAGACATTGACTTCTGATAGATCACCTAAGTGCTCTATCACTTCTTTCGCTCGATCTGGATCATGATTGACAAAGCTTAACTTATGAATGCCACCTGGTAAAAGACTTTCATCAAAGACTCTCATTTCAATCATAGGGAGTTCGTATTTCTTTCCAAACTTCGAATGAAATCCCTGATAGGCTTTAAGAAAGGGATTCCAATTGTTATAAATCAAGGCTTCATCACTATAGATTTGACAGTATTCACCAGTTTCGCTAAAGAGCTGCCATAGTTTTTTTGCGATCTCTACAGGAACCACTTCTTCATAGACTTTTTGATCACCCTCATAAATACAGGCACCACTACAGGCAATCAAATAATCTGCTGTATCCGTTAGATCAGCAAAAACTCTTGCCGAACTTACTACTCTACCTGTGGCAATAACAAAGACATTGCCCTCTTCTTTCCATCTTTCAATGCGATCCAACACTCTTGGGGACAGTGTTTTATCTGGCGTTAAGAGGGTGCCATCTAGATCACTAAGAAGTAGCTTCATGCTCATTTACCGGTAAAAAGTTAATCTCACCTAGATAGACTTCTACGCTGTCTACAAGTACATCGATAGGTTGTCCCAGTGAAATCACATTACCATGATCGCCCAGAAGTTGCAGTTTATCTTTATCCAGTCGATAAAAATCCTGTAAGTTTTCTATGCGAATCATTCCTTCTACAGTATTGTCTAGTTCAACAAAGACCCCGAAGTTGGTTACTCCAGATACACGTCCATGGAAGACCTCCCCAAGATGATCTTTCATAAATTGGGCCTTTTTGATGCCATCCATACGCCGTTCGGCTTCATCTGCCCTTCTCTCAGTCTCTGAGCTCTGAATGGCAACAGAGGGTAAAATGGATTCATAATGTTTCATGCGATCGGCAGAAAGTCCTTTGAGACTTTCTTTCATGATACGGTGAATCTGCAAATCAGGATAGCGTCTGATGGGTGCAGTGAAATGGGAATAGTATCTCAGAGCCAGGCCAAAGTGCCCCTCTAAGGTCTCACTATAGTGGGCTTGCTTCAAATAACGAAGCATCATGGGGCGAAGCACCACTTCTTCTGGCTTGCCTTTCATTTCTTTTAATAAATCATTGAGCTGTTTTGGATGCACATCATCAAGACTTCCACGAATCAGATAGCCAAAGTTATGAAGCAGTTGATTGAGTTGGACCATTTTTTCGCGATCTGGTTTTTCATGATTACGATAGAGAAAGGGAGTCTGCAGCCAGTGAAAATGCTGGCTCACCACTTCATTGGTTAAAATCATGGCTTCTTCAATCATATAATTGGCAATGCCTTGTTCACGGGGACGCACATCAATGGCCCATCCATTTTCATCCAAAGTAAACTCGGGTTCATTGCTTCCAAAATCCATAGCACCACGCTCATCCCTTCTCTTTCGAAGGGTTAAGGTGAGTTCATGAAAGAGTTCTAATTCTTCTCGAATCTCTTCCAGTTTCTCGTTCTTTTCTCCTTCTAGAAAAGCCGTTACATCTTCATAGACGAGGCGATAAGAAGATTGGAGGATTGAAGGGAAAATCTCACTGCTGAGGACTTTTCCTTGCTGATCAATCTCCATCTCCACACTAAGACAGTATTTGTCTTCTCCGGGATTAAGAGAAGAGAGTTCATTGCTGATTTCTTCTGGGAGCATGGGAACGACTTTGTCTACTAAGTAGACACTGGTTCCTCGTTTAAGAGCTTCGCGATCTAAGCTTGAGCCTTCTTTTACAAAATGGCTGACATCAGCAATGTGCACACCTAAACGATAGCCAGAATCTGTCTTGACGATGCTAATGGCATCATCAAAGTCTTTGGCATCTCGTCCATCCATGGTAAAGACTAAATCTTCGACACGCTTACGCCCTTCATCATCACCCATAGTAAGGTTTCTTGCCTCTTCTAAGACGTCAGGAGGGAATTCTTCTGGTAAATCAAATTCCTCCATAACGATTTTTGCATCCAGTCCTTTATTTCCTTCTTCACCTAAACGACGGACAAGTTTTCCGCGCATGCCTTGGTGTTTCTCTTCATAGCGCTGAATTTTGAC
>CAMFGQ010000078.1 GCA_945950065.1 uncultured Clostridia bacterium | reverse complement strand
CCTCTTGTATCAAGATCATGTGAATTATACTTTTGCTTCTTTTATAGATAGATAATGTATCCCGAAAAAACCTCGTCTTATGATCTGCAATTCTTCATTGCGTTCCCAAAGAAGTTCATCGATATAGAAGGTCCAGTCCTCAAAGGGGTAAACTTTATAGGCCCGCTGATCCTTGGGTTCTCCTAGCGTAATCACCGATTCGCGAAAAGGAATTCAGGAATTACCTGTCTCAAAGATTCCCAGAGTCACCGATCCTTCTTTTGCCTTCTTCTTTAAAAAGGTCCGAACGTTGTCATCAAGAAGCAAACGCATCCCTACTCCCTTTTATCCCCGAAGAGGATACCGTATCCTTGAATAGCCAGTACAACAGCAAGGATAAAGAGTAGAACGGGAAGAATCATCATGATGATGTTGTCGCCACCTAGATTGTTCTTAAAGAGAAGAACAAGAGCTAAGAGGGTTACACCAAGCATAAAGACCATAGGGATGACCATCATGCTGTAGTTCTTGTGGTTTTTCTTTAACCATACAGCAACAGCAAGTAAAGCAAGTGCTGCTAGGAGTTGGTTTGCGGAACCGAAGATGGGCCAAATCAATGTCCATCCACCAGCTGCAAGGTATCCACCAAGAGCAACGGTAATGGCTGTTGAAACATACATATTTGTAAGGATGGATTTTTTACCATCCCCCTTATCAAAGAACTCTTGGAAGATGAAGCGGTTAAGACGTGTAGCAGTATCAAGGCTTGTTAGAGCAAAAGCAGAAACGGCCAGAGCTACAAAAGATTTACCAACTTCAAAAGGAATACCAAACTTACTCATAAAGGTACCAACACCGTGACTAAACACGTTAACAGGTCCACCTTTGAGAAGTTCACCAAGCTCACCATGGCTAACATAGGCAGCTGTAACAAGAGCAATAACAGCCAGAACACCTTCAATTAGCATTCCGCCGTAACCAATAATCAGTGAATCCTTCTCATTGTCTAACTGCTTAGAGGTTGTGCCGGAACCAACTAAGGAGTGGAATCCGGAAATTGCTCCACAAGCGACCGTAACAAAGAGCATGGGGAATAACCATTGTCCATTGACATTAAAGGAAGTAACTGCTGGAAGCTGAATGGATGGTTGATAAATGACAACACCGATTACCGCTCCTGCAATCATGGCATAAAGCAAGAAGGAGTTGAGATAGTCTCTTGGCTGGAGCAGGATCCATACTGGTGCAACAGAAGCAATAAAAATATAAACCATGAGGATCATAATCCAGGTGTTAAGTGAAAGTGAAAGTGGGAATACTTGTCCTAAGTATACACAAAAGAAGAGAAGGGCAACTCCTACTACGGTTCCAATACCAATAGATACTCCCCGACGATAGACAAGATAACCAAAGACAACAGCAAGGATGATAAACATCATGGATGCTGAAGCTGCAGCTGGAACGGTTGCAAAGGTACTTGCAACAATGTTGGTAAAGGCTGCTACAACCAGAAGCAATGTTAACCATGCAAAGGCTGAGAAGAGCATTTTACCTTTACGTCCCATGGTGGTGTTGATGATTTCTCCGATACTTTTACCATCATGACGAGCAGATGCAAAAAGTGAACCGAAGTCATGGATACCACCAAAGAAAATACTTCCGATAATAATCCATAGAAGGACTGGTACCCATCCAAAAATAGCGGCTTGGATTGGTCCATTAATGGGTCCTGCTCCTGCAATGGATGAGAAGTGGTGACCTAAGAGTACCGCAGGTTTAGCGGGCACATAGTCAATGCCGTCGCTTAGTTCATGGGCTGGTGTGACACGGTTTGCATCAACGCCCCATTGTTTAGCTACCCAGCGACCATATGTCGCATAGGCAAGAACAAAAATTAAAATACTTATGATTACAAGCCATAAAGCGTTCATTCTTGATCTCCTTTCATAAAACGTTTTAGCTTACTTGAAATGCTTCACTGCCCTCCTCTCCCTTTCGATTTGTTATCAAACTCTGATCTTCAAGGCTGTAGACAAGCAGTTTTAGATCTACCCAACCTTTAAAGCCAAAGGAATAACCTTTATGAAACTTTACTCTCCTCACTTTTCTTAGCACTTCCTGATGAGGCTGTGCGTCACAGACGAGAACCAAGCTCACCATGGTGGACATGTGTTCTCTGTGTGGATTAACGAGATCATCTATGTTTTGCTTTATCCAGTTGATGTAATCGGTTAGACCATCTTCAGTTAATGCAGTAAGATGAAACAGACAAATGTATTCATGATTGTCCATTCCATAGACAACAGCTTTTTTCGTAGCTATGTATCTCTCGGTTCGTAAATGATAGGCCCCGAAGAGATCAATCTCTCTTCCTCCTAGAACTTTGTTTTCCTCTAAATCATAGGAGCGTAGAAGCCTGTTTTTTACATGTTCTATATAGTTTTGGAAATTCATTTTTCCCTCTTTGCTCGTAATCATTACTCTCTAGACTTATAATAGAATTAATCAACCTTCTTGTCAATCTTGTGCAAAGGATTATATGAAGAGACGGAGAAGTATTCTAGATAGTTTTTAGCTAATGACAATAACTACACCTGAGACCAATAAAAATATGAAAAGGAAAAGCATCCATGAAGTATCAAAAACTGACCATAGCTAAGAACAAAGAAATCCAGATTAATCTTGAAACCAAGGGAGTTATACGCATAAAGAATGACCAGGCATTTAAAGACATCTACGCTGATGTGGGTCCCTCTCCCCTGGCTGTAGCTCTCTTGGCTGCCTATCATGTACGCTACCTCCAGCCTCTAGCCATTACAGAGAAATCTCTTACAGTGGAATTATGGGGACATCTTTATGTAGATATCTTAGTGGAAGAATGTAAGAAGAGAAAACTCCTCTGTCCCATAGAAAAGCTTCTCCAGCGCATAAAGAGGAGTACGAAGGTCATTGACTGTGGAGAAGATTCCTTAGATAGCAATCGATGGTTCTGGGATCTTCTCTCCCACTTTCTTCTTTTCTAAAAAGCATATGCTATACTTACTCATGGAGGTTCAGGATGTTTGATCACTATTTAGTCAAGAGTCTTGCCAAGGAATGCCAAGAGCAGCTGCAAGACTATCGTGTACAAAAAATATGGGCTCGCAATCATGAGAGCTTTATTCTCAAATTTAAGGGAGATCGTTTTTTTCTCCTTCATCTATCACCACAGAAATGCCACGGAAGGCTAGAAACTGAAAAGGGAGAAACCCAAGACCTCTCTTTTCCCTTTTTGCTTGCACTGCGCAAAACCTTAGAGTCAGCTAAACTGATCAGCTGTGAGCAAATTAATGGTGATCGTATCCTTTTACTTCGTTTCCAAGGAAGAAGCGTTACCTTGGACCCTAAAGTCTATCATCTATACATGGAGTTTATGGGACGTCATGGCAATGCCATCCTAACAGAGGAAGACAATACCATCCTTTATGCCTATAAACAAACCCCCTATGAGGCCGAAAGCGAGCATGTTGTGCGTAGTGGCTACATCTATACACCACCACAACAAAATAAGCCCTCTCCCCTTCATGTAGAGGATGAAGGAAAGAATGCTCTTTCCTACAGGGGATTTTATAAGAAACTCTTGAATTTACTTCCTAAAGAAATCAAGGACCTGAGTGTCGGAGAGATTCACAATTGGATCTCTCAACAACAGAGCTTTACCCTTTATCTAGATGAAGAAGGTAATTTGAAGGATCTCCATCAGTTTACCAATGTGACTCATCGTCATGTACTCTACCCTAGCTTATCTCAACTTCTTGCTGCCTTCTTTACTGCAGAAAAAAACACCCACCGTGGCAAGGGACAGTTGAAGAAGATCTTAACCAATCGCTCTAGCTTGATCAATGAAAAAATCCAGAAGCTAGAAGACGCGAAAGATCGCGCTCAAAAAAGTGAAGAGTTCAAACGAAAGGGAGAACTCCTTCTAGCCTATCTTCACACCCTAGAAGGTCATCCTTCTGAAGTAAAGCTCATGGACTATTATGAAGAGAAACCAGTGATCATCCAATTGGATCCACTGAAGTCTCCTCTCCAAAATGCACAACACTTCTACAAACAATATGAGAAACTTCAACGATCTCTTCCCATTATTAAAGAACAGATTGAGAAGTCCAAAGAAGAATTACAACAAGTAGAACAGCTAATCTACAATCTTGAACAGGTAGAAACGCCTCTGGAAATCCAAGAGATATCTGAAGAAATGCATCAGCTTGGACTGCTAAGACAAGGCAAGAAGAAAGAAAGACTGCTCTCGAAACCTAGAAGCTTTTCGTATCAAGGCTATCATTATGAGGTCGGTAAAAACAATCACCAGAATGACGAACTGAGAAGAAAAACAAAGAACAAAAACTACCTCTGGTTCCACGCAAAACAAATCCCCGGAAGCCATGTTCTCCTCCATCTTGAGAAGGAGAAAGCAACTGATGAAGCACTTGTATTTGGAGCCAAATTAGCCTCTTATTACTCCAAAGCCAAGGGAGCGTTGATTCCTATCGACTTCACCACTATCGGAGAGGTTCACAAGCCTAAGGGAGCTCCTAGCGGCTTTGTTATCTATCGAGGGGAGTCGACTCTTCAAATAGAAGCTAAGGCTGAAGAAATCCTCCCTTACGAAAAAAAATAGGACCCAAGGTCCTATGGAGCTACTGGAGGGATTCGAACCCTCGATCTACGCATTACGAGTGCGTTGCTCTACCCCTGAGCCACAGTAGCCTATATGGAAAGTATACACGGTTTTAGCCGATTTGCAAGAAGCACCCATCCTATAGGTGCTTTTTTACTTCATCAAATTTCCATCTGAAAAAGAAAAGAAAAAAAGGGTCTAAGCCATGCTTAGACCCTAAAAGCTTGTTATGCTTTTTTCGTTCTTCGTAGGAAGAATGCTGCTGCTAAGAGCAGGAGTCCACTTCCTAGTACAAAGCCATTGTCATGTTGTCCTGTGGAAGGTAGTGCTGGCTTCTTAGGAGGTTCTACATAAGTGTTGGTAATGTGATTACCTTTTTGCTCCACTTTGTATTTGTTATCTCCAAAGCTTACCATACCATCTTTCACACCTTCTTCTTCTACAGTATAGGTGTATTCGTAACCTTCTGGACTATGCTTATCTAAGCCACTCCAGGTGTAGGTGAATTCTGGTGATTTACCTTCAATCACTGGTACTGCATTGACGACTTGTACTTTGTCACCTAAGTGACGTTTTAGGATGAATTTAACAGCTTTTTGGTCAGCCTCTGGGCCACCTTTCCAAGTCTTGGTAGCTTTTACTTCTACTCGATTTGGATCTTTGTCTTTATCATCCATATGCTTGTTGTTTACCAGTACTTCTACTTTTTGTTTGTTCATCGTGAGAACAACTTTTGCTGCTGGATCGTACTCAGGTACATAGCCTTTCGCATCGGTTTCCTCAATGACGTACTCGCCGTAGTAGAGGTCTTTTAGTGTGATGGATTGACCAGCTTGTAGTTCAAACTCTTTTTCATAACCGTAAGGTCCAGTTACTTTGAATTTGAAGAGGATTGCTTCACCCTCTCTACCCATTAAACCTGGATCAAAGAGTTGTTCGATGAGTTCTTTACCAATAGTAATTTCACCTTGTGGTTTCTTCACCTTATTGATAATCTGGTCTTTCTCAAAGTCGTAGTCTCCGAATTCCCAGTTATCATTCTCTGGTAGTCCACCTTCTCTGAAGCTTTCCACTACATAGTAGGTGTATAGGTTTTCATCATCATCTGCTTCAGGAAGATGTTCCCAAGTTGCAGTTGGATTTTCTGAACTAACCACTTTACGTTCTTGTCCAGATACTAATTCTCCTTCACCACCTTGAATCTTGCGATAAAGTTCAAAGATAATTTCTGGACGAGTAACATTTTCATCTCCATCCCAAACTTTCATTGCGGTATGCGTAATCTCTGGGATTTTGTAAATGTTCTTAAAGATGGCACCGCCCTGAGGATACTCAGCTGTTGCAGTTAGAGTTCCATCGTGGTTATCTACGACTGTTACTCGAACATCTAAGATACTCTCATCATAAGTTATTCCATATGCATCACCTTTAACTTCTCTAATTTTGAAGTCATAGATTCCTGCTTTTTTAAAC
Source organism: uncultured Clostridia bacterium (assembly GCA_945950065.1). Taxonomy (GTDB): domain Bacteria; phylum Bacillota; class Clostridia; order Peptostreptococcales; family Acidaminobacteraceae; genus DTU036. The sequence goes on along the minus strand of CAMFGQ010000078.1, from coordinate 576 downwards.
TCAATTGCAGAGAAGAGTATCTTACCTTCCGCGTCATTCGTTCCTGTCGCAAAGATAGTTTCTTCTTGGTACACCTCAAAGTTAAACATTCCAGCCTCTAGTTGTTTCTTACCATTTATTACAGTAAGGATTTTTAGAGCTTTTAATTGAATTTCTGTTGGTTCAACTTCATAGATATTTGAAATCGTTGTAACTTCAGGATAAATAATCTCAGCATTAAGCTTACCGTCACCTAAGTCAGTGACTTTGACCTGAACATCGATTTCTTTATCTGAGTAGGTTACTCCGCCTAAACTACCTTTGACTTCTCTGATTACATAGTCATAGGTTTTATTGATGTCTTCTTCTGTATAATTAATCGCTGTAAATGCAACACTTCCGTCAGCTTTAGTAGATCCTTTAGCAACAATTTCACTACCTAGATATACTTCGAAGTCGAAGACACGATCTACTAGTTCAATAGGTTCACCTTCATAGAGAAGTTCTTTATTGATTTCTAGAAGAGCTTCTCCACTAGCTTCATAGGTGTTGTTAAATTCCACATCATCAGGATAGGTTCGAGTGATCTTAAGTTGA
>CAMFGQ010000077.1 GCA_945950065.1 uncultured Clostridia bacterium | reverse complement strand
CAGCAATGATGGTTTCAGCATGCTGGGCGTAGTGAAGGAGCTGCTCTTTTGAAAGAGCTGCACTACCAACAATGAGGATCATCCTCGGAGCTCCTCCATGGTTTTCTGATAATCAGCACTTCCTAAAACTGCAGAACCAGCCACAAGCACATCGACTCCCGTAGCACGAATTTCCTCAGCATTCTTTATCCCTACCCCACCATCAACTTCTAAGAGATAGTGGTAGTTGTTTTCTTTGCGAAGCGCATCTAACTGCTTCAATTTATCCAGAGCAGAAGGAATAAAGCTCTGACCACCAAAGCCAGGATGAACACTCATAACAAGGACAAGGTCCACTTCATCCAAATAGGGCTTAATGGCTTCCACAGGAGTGTCAGGACTCAGGGTAATCCCAGGCTTGACACCTAGCTCTCTGATCTTCTTAAAGTACTTGCTAGGCTCTTTACAGGCTTCTACATGGATGGTAATGTAGTCAGCACCTTTTTTTGCAAAGGGCTCTAAATAATCATAGGGTTCATGGACCATCAGATGGACATCAAAGGGAAGGCTGGTCAGTGACTTAATGTCACCAAGGATTTTGTAGCCAAAGGAAATGTTAGGAACAAATTGTCCATCCATGACATCAAAATGAATCCAGTCTGCTCCTGCTCGATCTAATTCTTTTATTTCTTCACCTAGGCGGGCAAAGTCCGCCGATAGGATTGAGGGTGCAATTTTTACCACTGCTTTTCCTTTCTTTCCATGAGTTCCCTTAAGATACGCAGATAATGATCATAGCGTCTCTGGGAAAGTATTCCTTCTTTAACTGCTTCTTTTACCTGACAGCGGGGTTCTTGATCATGTAGGCAATCATCGAATTGACAGGGATCAAGTTCATGAAAATCAGGAAAGTAATCCTGAAGTTCAATGGGTTCCATGGTTTTCACTTCGAGATTTTGAAAGCCTGGTGTATCAGCCAGATAAACATCTCCCCCAAGATCAATGAGTTCATGATGTCTTGTGGTGTGTTTTCCGCGGCGTAGACGCTGACTGATCTCTCCTACAGGAGCTTCGGTTCGTCCTGCTAATTGATTGATCATGGAGCTTTTACCTGCTCCGGAGGGACCCGCAAGCACATAAGTGCCAGGCACTAATTCTTTGATGAGCTTTTCAAGGGAAGCTTTCTTCATGTTAGAAATAAAATACACAGGGAGAAAAGAATAATCCTCTGCCAAATCAAATGGAGGATCTTCTTCCACAAGATCTGTTTTACTGAAGACTAAATGAGGCTCGATGCCCTCAGCCAGAACATTGATGATCAACTTATCCAGAAGTAAAAAGTCTGGCGTTGGATCCTTCACACTAAAGACCAAGAGTGCAGCATCGATGTTGGCGACAAAGGGTCTACGAAGAAGATTTTTGCGTGGTAGGATTTTGACGATGGTCTCACCTTCAAGCTCTACCTCATCTCCTACTGCCGGCTTTTGGTTCTCATAGCGAAAAAGGCCGCGGGGTCTGGCAACAATCTGGGTGTCTTTGACTTTGACCCAGTAGTCACCCGCCACAGCCTTTAAGATACGTCCTCTCATTGTATAACACCTGCTCCAACGTGGAATGCCTGTCCTAGGGCATCCACATACATGTTGTATTCTGCACCAATAGGAGCTTCATAGGTGGTGCTGACAATGCCTTCTTCTACTGAATGCTGCTCAATAAAGAGTTCGCGTTCTTCACCATTTTCAATCAGCACAACTCTCAAATAATATTCTTCAATTTGTGATCCTTCGACTCCAGCACTAAAGGTGGAAGGGTCCACCACAAAGGTATAATTGGTGGTGGTGGGTTGCTCCACCACAGGACGACCACTGGACACGGTCAGAATGACCTTTCTTTCAGGTTCAACTTCAGTACCTTCAACGATGGATTGAGCCAGGACCCAATCGACCTCAGCGTCACTTTCTACTTTTTCAATGCCTACAGTTAAACCAGCCGCTTGGGCTCGCTCAATACTCATAGACATTTCCATATCGGTTAGTTTAGGTACTTTCACCATCTTTTTCTCAGGTCCCTGGCTGACTGTCAAGGTAATCTTGGTCAGTCTTTCTACGCTCTGTCCAGCTTCAATGCTTTGAGAAATAACGTGATCCTTAGGGACGGTGTCATGGTGTTGGTGTTTGATGTCATCCATCTCCAGATGAGCTTGATTGATGAGATTTCTGGCTTCATCCACACTGCGGTTTAGTACATTAGGTACTTCTACAAGATCCTGTCCTTTACTGACAGCAAAATAGATTTTTGTACCAGGTTTGACTTTCTCACCAGCGCTGAGGCTTTGACTCAGTATGGTGCCCTTAGCCTCAGCTGATTCTCTAGCTTCATTGACGATGCCTAGAAGCTTATGTTCATCCAGTACCGATTGAATCTCTGAAATCGACTGGCCTTCAAAGTTAGGTACCTCAATCTCGGTAAGGGGTTCACCTCCACTTAGAAGTGGAATACCGATTAAAACTACTGTGACAAAGGAAAGCAGTAGTCCAAGAAGAATTGGAAAGAACTTCCCTCCACCTGATGATGTAGGTGTTTCATCACGGCGGTATTCAATCTGGGGACTTACCTTGGGATTCACCTGATTGTTAGGTAACACAACGGTATCCTTATAATAGGTTTTAGGTGAATCCAGTGCACCAGCTAAAGCATAGTAGAACTCATTCATGTTGGCATAACGCTTTTTAGGGTCACGATCTGATGCTTTTGCTATGATAGCATCGGTTTGTATGCTTACCTCAGGATTGATGCTAATAACGCTAGGTAAATCTTCTTTTAGCTTCTTGAAGGCTGCTGTTACAGGTGAATCATCAGGAAAGGGCATGGTTCCCGTTAGCATTTCGAAGAGGACAATGCCTAAGGAAAAGATATCAGCGCGTTCATCGATGATGGCACCACGAAGCTGCTCCGGAGAGGAGTAGCGTAAGGAACCCAAAATCTCATCGGTATGCACAATGGTGGTATCATTGGATACCCTAGCAATGCCAAAGTCCGTAATTTTAGGTTCGCCATCTTGATCAATGATGATGTTATCGGGTTTGATATCACGATGAATGACCCCATTGAGATGGGCATGATTGAGCGCCGAGGCAAGCTTCATTCCTAACTGCAGTGCACGCTGTTCTGTAAAAGGAGTTCCTTCCTGCGCACTGATAAGTTGTTTAAGGCTCTTGCCACGGACATATTCCATTACGATGAAGGTTTTGTTGCCTTCTTCAAAAATGTCGTAGATTTGTACTATATTTCCATGAGAAAGCCTAGCCGCAGCCTTGGCTTCCTGCAAAAGAGTAATCTCTTTTCCTTCGTTACTCTGTAGAAGAACTTTGATGGCAACATGGCGTCTTAGATAGCTACAATAGGCTAAATAGACGATCCCCATTCCCCCGACGCCCAGTTCTTCTAAAACTTCATAACGTCCTTTTAATAATTTTCCAATCATTTCTATGCCTTTACTACAACAACAGCGATGTTGTCTCTTCCGCCTGTTTCAAGAGCTCGTTTGACAAGCTCTTTTCCTAATTCTTCAGGATCGCTGAGTTGGTTAAATACTTCTAAAATTTCTTGATTTGTCAATTGATCAGTAAGACCATCAGAGCACAGTAGAAGATATTCTCCCTCTTCCAGACGAAATCGAAAGACATCACTCTGGCTTTCACCTTGGAGTGAGATGACTTTCATCAATACATTTCGTTTGGGATGATGGCGTAGTTCTTCTTTTTCAAGAACTCCGCTATTGTAGAGAATATTTACAAGGGTATGATCTTCTGTGAGCTGATGGATTCTCTTCCCATCAATGTGATAAGCCCGTGAATCACCAATATGCATGCAGGAAAAATCTTTACCCTGACTCAGGGCACAGATTAGGGTGCTGCCCATGTCTCGAAGAGTATAATTTTCCTGAACAGCTTCTTTCATACGCTCCTTAATGCGTTCAATTAAGCGAGCTGCAACTTCTTCTGTAATGACATCTTTTTCTTTTAATTCATCTACAGCAGTAGAGACGGCAATACGGCTGGCCATCTCTCCTCCTTTATAGCCACCCATGCCGTCTGCAACAATATAGAGTCCTTTCTTCCCGTCGGAACAGTAGAAAGAATCATCATTTTTTAAGCGTACTTTTCCTATGTTGGTGATTCCGTAGGACTTCATCCTTCATTCTTCTCCATTAGGCAGGCAAAAAAGCCATCTTCACCCTCTTCAGGGTAAGAACGATAGAAGGCTTCATCCTGACTTAGATTGACCACGGTAAAGTTAGGGTGTTTCTGGAGAAACTCCTCAACTCTTTTTTCATTCTCATCTCTAAGTATACTACAAGTGCTATAAATCAAAAAGCCCCCATTTTTCACATACTTGGCAGCATGAGTAAGCATCTCATCTTGCTGTAGAGTGAGTTGCTCCAAGTCATAGAGTTCTTTGTCAGCACTCTCCCCTTTTTGACGGTGGAGGACTCCTGTACCACTACAGGGCGCATCTAAGAGGACCGTATCATAAGCTTCTAGCCACGCTGGGTTCTCCTCCGTTGCATCCCACTGCTTGAGATCGAGATCCAACGCCAGTCGATCTAGATTCTCCCTGATCATCCTGAGTTTATCCTTAGTCAAATCTGCTCCAGTAATCTCTCGATTGGGATCCCGTGCTAAGAGTGCAATACTCTTACCACCTGGTGCAGCACAAAGATCCAAAAGGGTCTTTCCTTCTGGAATAAGGGATGCCAATACCTGAGAAGCATTGGACTGTATGTAGATCTTTCCTTCCTTAAAGGCCTTCACCTTCTCCAAGGGCCGGTTCATTTTCACAAAACTATAGCCACGTTCTACCTCAAGAGGCTTAATCTCATGGCCTTCTTCCTCTAACATTCTAAGAACTTCTTCTTCCTCTCCTAGAATCACAAAGTCCGTCCTCGGAATGGATTTGCTGTAGAGAAGAAGTTCTTCCGCTTTCTTATCCCCCAACTGCTCAAGAAGAGTGCTGGTGGTTGACACAGGATAGCCATATTTCTTAATCATTTTTTGTTTAGGCGTCATCCTACCATAAACACGCTGATCCAAATCTTCTTCTCGAAGAACCGAGCGAAGAATTGCATTGGCCATGGGAGCTAATCTGCTCTTTTTCCGCTTAAAGAGCTCCACGGTTTCATTGACAATGGCATAGGGTGGCTTACGTAAAAAAAGGATCCCATACAGTGCTAAGAGCATTAGATAACGATCCTCTTTGGGATATTTATTCAGTTTAAGTTTAGAAAACTCTTTGAGTATGCTTTCTAAATGAGACTGCCATTCCAAGACACCCAAATAAAAAGTCTGAAAGAGTCCCCAGGAATCTTCCGGGACTCTTTGACGGTATTCATCCAGAATAAGTTGTGCACTGGCTCCTTCTTCGACCTGAAGAAGAGCCTTGGTTAATATCGGAAATAAATGTTTCAATCTCTTCGGCCTCGAATGGCAAGTAGTCTGAGTAAGTTAGCAATTCCCATAAGAGCAGCAGCAACATAGGTCATGGCTGCTGATTTAAGCACAGCTCTGGCACCACCGATTTCATGGGTACCTAGAAGTCCTTGATCCCCCATCTGAGCAAGTGCCCTGCGTGAAGCATCAAACTCCACAGGTAATGTTATCAGTTGGAACAAGAGTCCAGCCGCAAACATCATGATAGCAATGGTAAAAATCGTATAGGCTCCACTTCCTCTTCCAAAGAGAAGACCAAGCAAAAAGATAAAGGTCCATGTTTGGGAAGCAAAGGATGCAATGGGGAAAAAGGCTGTTCTAAACTCCAGTGGCTTATAGCCATGGGCATGCTGAATGGCATGACCAACTTCATGGCTAGCGACACTGAGTGCAGCAACACTTCTTCCATCGTAGACATCCGGTGAGAGACGAACAGTGCGGGTTCTTGGATCATAGTGATCACCCAGCATGCCTCCCTGTGCTCTGTCTACAGAGACATTGAGATTATTCCGTTGAATCAGGATACGTGCAGCTTCTGCACCAGAAATTCCTCGATCATTGGGAACTTTTGAATATTTAATAAATGACTTTTGTACATTGTGGCTTGCCCACATTGAAATAGCAAAGGCAATCAGTACCAATAGATAGTATTTATCAAATCCACCAAAACCATATAGCATTGTTATCCTCCTAGTTTTTCATCTTCATGGGTGGGGTTGCCACGCAGATAGTCAGCCGTGGCAAGGGCATTTCGTCCTGGGCGCTGTAATTCTGTAATCAGAACGAGATGATCCCCACTGGCTACATACATACCCTCTTTCTCTATCTTTTCAACAGTTCCAGGGGATTTCGTTGCCGGAAGTTCAGTAGCATGGACGCGGTGGAGCAATAAACGCTCTCCCTTTCTATAGGTAAAGGCCATGGGACTGGGCCAGTAGGCACGCACAGCCCCTTCAATTTCCTTGGCAGATTTATTCCAATCAATTTCTGTATCTTGTTTTTGAATTTTCTTGCAATAGCTGGCTTTTTCTTCATCTTGGGGGGTTGCCTCAATGCTCCCCTCTTGGATTTTGTCTAAGGTGTCAAGGAGTAAAGGAACAGAGACCTCCATTAATCGTTCTTCCAGTTCACCATAGCGAAGATCATCAGTTGGAACCCTTGCAGAGGAGTAGACATCCCCTTCATCCATTCCCAGACTCATCTTCATGATGCAGACACCTGTCTCTTTTTCTCCATGAAGAAGGGC
>CAMFGQ010000076.1 GCA_945950065.1 uncultured Clostridia bacterium | reverse complement strand
TTAAAAACACCCTGTTAGAGCGATCTAAGAATATATTTTATTAATTCGCAGTAATCTATCTCATTAAGCATTAGACAGTAGGGTTTTCCCTTGAACCAAAATGACAAGGTATCCCCTTCGTCACTGATATCAAGATTGCCTGCATCACCTTCCCAGACAACTCCATCTTTAAATATAACACGCACATTGTCAGCGTTTTCTATTTCTTTCCAGTTTGTTTTATTATTCATCAGATTATCCTCCATGAGTGCAAGGTGTTCCGTCCTTGCTAAAGTGTATTTTGGTTTTTTTTCTATCAAATGACTTCGCGTCTCTATTAAATACCTCATTGATCAAAAATCATAGAGCCTTAGTATGTAGTCTGTGAGCATAAGAAATAGTACAGGATATTACTTCAGCTATCTTTTCCTGTGTTCTGCTATACATGTATCTCAAGACAAGAATAGATTTGAATCTCCCATTGGGAAAACCATCGACTGCAAGGCCTGTTGTTTCTTTATACCGAACTTATAAATCAATTTATCAACCCTGTAATTTGATTTGTTATCTTTATTTCTTCCTCGAGTTTTTCGTGGGCAGTATTATATTCTTAGTAAGTTCCTGTCAAAAAGGGAATTTCTAACTGAACATCAATTCAAGATAAAAGCCTCAGTTTCACGAAGTTTGGCTATTACTATTCTTGTGATTGCTTATTATCGGATTCAATGTGTTTGATATCTGAATGAGACGCTAGTCTATTAGTCCTTGCAAACAAAAAAGAGGGTTGCCCCTCTTCTTCGTTTATTGACATCCTGCACAGGTACTGCAGCCGCCCATTCCTTCTGGCATTTGTTCTGGTTGAACAACATAGCCACCATCTTGGTATTCAATGATGAAGTCGCCAAATTGCTCATAGAAGCTCTTTTGCATTACGAAGCCTTGTCCTTCGCTTTCGAAGAATTCGTCTCCGTCTTTTTTGTCATCAAGAGCTAGTCCAAAACTAGGACCAGAACAACCCATGCCTGCAAGATAGATGCGTACGCAATCTCCTTGGCCAAGATTTGCTTCAATAATCTTTTTTATTTCATTTACTGTTTCTTGATTTGTTTTAATCATATCCTACTCCTCATCTAAGGTACTTGATTTTAAATCGTGTACTATAAATATACCACAACTTAGTAGGAATTAAAGTGTCATTTTCTTTACCTACAGCTCTACTTTTTTATCAAGTAAATAACCATTTACTACAAAATAGATTAGAGCAAAAGAGAGAACAAGAAGATGATGTAGGAAAGTTCGTTGATTCATGGCATAAAACAGATGTGGGCCAATCCCTTCCCAAATCATGCCGTCAACAACGAGAGGCTTAACAAAAAGCTTGGATAGTGTGACGAGGAATTGGTTGTTAATAAAGAGAACCACCATCAAGACAAGAAACCAAATCCATCTTCCTCTCTCTGGTCTAAAGAGTACTTTTGAAAGAAGGATTGAGAAGTAGACCAACATCAGACTTAGAAGAATCGTTACCGTAAGATAGGCTAAGGAATAGATTCCTTCTGATCCCATCCAAAATCCCATAAACTCCTTCCAACCTGAAGCAAAGAAATCCCACATAAAGATACGGTGAAAGACGAAGGTGCTTAATGCAACACTGAGTAACTGGAAAGCTCCCCATAGGACAGCACTGATGGACTTAGCTCCAAGAATTTGGTAGCCAGTTAGAGGAAGGGAAAAGGTAAGATACCTTTCGTCATCGTAGAGTTCACGATTGAGTCGTCCAGCAAGATAAAAGAAGAAACTAATGCTGGCTCCAAAAGCAATGATCACAGCAAAACCGATAGGTAGAAAGTGTAGATTGGTGCTGATGATGGGAGAACTTTCTGGACTATTGTACACCTGTAGGATGCTGTTCTTTATCGTCCAGTTAAACATCACGCTTGCAAAAAGCACAGCGACTGCTAGGCTAAGCATGAATTTAGAAGTTGATTTCATTTCATATTTGAGTAGTTTAAACATGGTTTCCCCCTAAGAGTAAATCTCGCGGTACAGTTCGTCTAATGACATACCACGGCTTTCTCGAAGTTCATCTGCATTGCCTTGAAGAAGGATGCTGCCTTGATCCATATAGACGACATCTTCGAAGATTTGCTCCATATCACGGACAAGATGACTTGTGATGACCATGGAAGAGTCTTCCTTTACATTCTCAATGATGGCAGCTAGAATTTGTTCGCGCGCTAAAGGATCTACGCCAGCAATAGGTTCATCTAATATATACAGTTCCGCTTCTCTAGATAGAATCAGTGCCAGATGAAGTTTTTCAAGCATTCCTTTACTCAAATCCGAGGAATAACTTTTTTCACTGAGTTCCATAAACTCCAACATCCGTCTGGCCTTGACCAGGTCAAAGTCTTGAAAGAAGTCCTGGTAAAGATCCAGTGCGTCTTTAATTGAAAAATTCTTGGGGAGGAAGCTTACATCGGGGAGATAGGAGATAATTTTCTTCGTTTCCACTCCTGGTTTCTTTCCTTGGATAAGGACTTTGCCTTGATCAGGTTGAAGATAGCCTGCTAGTAGTTTAAGTAGGGTGGTTTTACCTGAGCCGTTTGGTCCAAGCAGTCCAAGAACTCGTCCTGGATCAAGTTCTAAACTAAAATCCTTCAATGCATATTTTCCACGGTATCTTTTTGATACCCCTTGAAGGTCAATGATTTTATTCATAATGTTCTTCCTCGATTCGTTGTAAAAGTTCTTTTTTATCGACTCTTAGTTCTTTCATGTCTTCTAAAAATGATCTTAGCTTTCTTTGGAGTAACTCTTCTCTCATTTTCGTGAAGAGATTTTGGTCCTGGGTCACATAGGACCCAATGCCGCGTTTGGTTTCAATCAACTCTTGTGTTTCCAACTCTCTAAAGCTTCTTTGTACTGTATTGGGATTTACCTTAAATTCTAGAGCTACATCACGAATGGATGGTAGTTTATCACCAAGAGAAAGCTTGCCCGTTACCATCTGACGCTTCATTTCTTCGACAATCTGAAGATAGACAGGCTTATAATCTTTGTCCATGTTCTCCTCCTGTATTAGTGTACTAGTATATTAGTACACCGGTACAGGTTTTGTCAATCCCTTTAGAAAAAATTTGTATAGGCTTGCTTCTTGCTTTATAGAGGATGCTTGATTGAAGTGAATTTACATAAGGACAGGGTGAAAAAATGAAAAACAAGGGTCTGAGCATTTGTATACGAAACATGAAATCTGGGGAAGGGTATTTTGAAGACGACAAAAAGATCTATTCTGCACAGAGCATCATCAAATTACCTATCCTTCTTTCTATCTTGGATCAAGTGAGTTTAGAAGAAATGCATAGATTACATATCACACTCCTAGAAGAGGATAAGGTGCCTGGTTGTGGCGCTCTCAAGGCCATGGATTCGGGCATGGATTTTTCCCTATATTCCTTGGCAGAATTGATGATCTCTCTTAGCGACAACACAGCCACAAATATGCTGATCGACTACTTTGGAGTACCTTGGTACAAGTCTATTTTTGGAAAAATGGGATTAAGGGATACACAGCTTAATCGCAAGCTTTTTGATGCAGAAAAACAAGCCCAAGGAATCGACAACTATTTTTCGTGTGATGAGATCAGTCTTCTTTTAGAGAAAATCTTCGTTTCAACTTATACAAATCGTAACGACTCCTATGCATTATCCACCGACTTTCTCTTAAAACAGCAAATCAATCATAAATTAGCCAACGAACTATTTGATGTGGGCAAGGTAGCGCACAAAACAGGGGAGAGTACTGGCATCAGTCATGATGTAGGTGTTGTTTTCTCTGACATTCCCTATACCTTTGTCTTTGCTAGCCAGAACGTCAACGTCGATGAGACGGAGGAATACTTTAGGGTTTTATCTAGGGGAATGGCTCAAGGAAAATACTAAGCATCAAACAGGAATCGTCCATATATTTGGACAACCGTCCATAAAGATATAAAAAATACCGTGATTTTCCTAGTGTTATGAAGAAAAAGAATTCTCCTTGCTCATTGCTGATTAAGATAAAGGAAAGATTTAACTAAAAGTAATGAAGGTGGTACGCATATTGCGAGATAACAGGCGGATTATAGGATGGATATGCTTAATCAATCCTATGATTTAAAGGAAGTAGAGAGTCCAGTGTAGATAGTGCAAATCTTTCGGAACCTTACCCTTCCATCAAGCTAAAACTAGGCAGTATGATAGATTGAAGCAGGTATTTAACATAAGAGTAAGACTCCCCAAGAGAGGCGTCAGGGGACTTAAATGTAGTTGTAGAGAAGATTTATCTTATCCCTGGTCCTCTTGAAAACTTACCAAATCTCGGGACGAAAAGACACCCATATCTTGTCCAGAAATATAGATTCAGGTCTAAAGATTCCTTCAACTAGGAAGATAATTAGATCATAATCCATGGAAAACTGTATAAAAAGTATGAACTTATTGCATTAAAACTGGCATATATATTGCGTAAATTATACATTGAATCACTTCATATACATAGATGACCAACAAAGAAAATGGAGGTTACCTTGTCAATCAAATCCATTCAACTATCTGAACTCGTTGTTCCTTTGAGAACGCCCTTTAAAACCTCTCTTAGGACAGTAGATTCAGTCCACGACATTCTCGTGGAGATCACAACGGAAGACGGTCTTGTAGGCTATGGAGAAGCTCCACCTACAGCAGTCATAACTGGAGAAACCCGTGCTTCCATTACTGGAGCTATTGAAGAACTCATCGCTCCAAAACTCATAGGAAAGTCCGTGCTTTCTATGGAAGAGAATCAGTCTCTACTCCATGGAGCACTTTTGGGCAATACCAGTGCTAAAGCAGCTGTGGACATGGCACTTTACGATCTATGGTCTCAGAAGCTAGGGCTACCTCTCTATAAAGCTCTAGGTGGTCATCGCAAAACCATTGAGACCGATCTCACCATTAGTGTGAACCCTATTGAAGAGATGGTAAAGGATTCTCTCGAAGCAGTTGACAGGGGCTTTAAGGTCTTAAAAGTCAAGCTGGGATTAGACCATAAACTAGATATCCAGAGGGTCATAGAGATACGCAAAGCTGTAGGCAAAGAGATTAAGATCCGTCTTGATGCAAATCAAGGATGGACACCTAAAGAGGCTCTGGCGATTATTGCCTCCCTGGAGAAACACGACCTGGACATTGAGCTGATTGAACAGCCCGTCCACTATTCAGATTTACAGGGGATGATCCAGGTCACCACCCAGTCATCCATTCCCATCATGGCAGATGAAAGCGTCTTTAATGCACGAAATGCCATGGAAGTCATTGAGGCAGGTGCGGCGGATATTTTGAACATTAAACTGATGAAAACCGGTGGGATTCATGAGGCCCTTAAGCTCATCAGCATTGCAGAAGTCTACGATGTACCCTGTATGATTGGCTGTATGCTCGAAAGCAAAATCTCCGTTAGTGCTGCTGCTCATTTAGCCGCAGCCAAGGACATCATCCAGTATGTTGACTTAGATGGACCAGGTTTATGTAAGCTTGATCCAGCTGAAGGTGGCCCAGACTTTAATGAAGCCCTGATTACAATGAACGAAACACCTGGTCTAGGCTTTACAAAAATCTTAGCCAAAAAGGAAAAATAGATGACACATCTAGAAAAAACACTGCAGCTGGCAAAGCAACGAGCTGAGAAGCTCGATCTCACCTTATCTGTTGTGATAGAGAGTCTTAAAGAAGATTCTTATCTGACTTTCAATGAATCTCATGTACATTCTTCAGCCAGTACCATCAAAATACCCATTATGATGAGTGTGCTTCAATTAGCAGATAAAGAATTCCAATTGAGCGATCACATGGAGCTCAGGGCGGAGAATGCAGTGGACTTCAGTGTGGTGACGGAGATCGGCAAGAAGAGCTACAGCATAGAAGAGTATCTCATCTGGATGATGATAGAAAGCTGTAATGCTTCAACCAATCAAATGATCGATCTTGTGGGATATGAAAGGGTGAACCGGATGGTCCAGAAAATTGGACTTCAGGAGACCATCCTGCAAAGAAAGATGATGGACGTTAGATCTATGAGAGAGGGAAGAGACAATCTGACCTCAGCTAGAGATATGGCAAGGCTCCTTAAAGACCTCTATCAAGGAGAGTATTTGGGGAAAGAGAAGTCCTTGCAGGGATTAGACATCATGAAGAGATGCAGAGATACGAATCTCTTACTGCGCTACTTGCCTGATCCACCTCCCTTTGCCCATAAAACAGGTGGACTGGATGATGTGAGCCATGATGTAGGCATCTTTTTTGGACAACAACACTATCTCATCAGCGCTTTGGTAACCAATCAGGGTGAGGGTGAGCAAGACAAAAGAAGAACATCAACCCTAGGCCATCTAGGGAGATGGATCTATGAGGAAAATTGATGAAAGCTTGGATTATTAAGGATATTGCACCACTGAAAGTACGTCCCCAGTGGGACTGTGAACTAGCCGATGAAGTACTCTTCGGTATGCCTATAGAGATTCTTCATCATGAAAAAGAAGACTGGTATGGGATTCGAACCCATTATGGTTATGAAGGATTCCTTCACTCCAGTCAATTTCTAGTTGAAGAGCTCTGTGATGACAACTGGGTCAAGGCCAAAAAGCAAGTTGTGATGAAAGCCTATGCCGATGTACTCAGTGAAGCCAAAGTACAGGGTAGTTTCCTTCAGGGTGTTCC
>CAMFGQ010000075.1 GCA_945950065.1 uncultured Clostridia bacterium | reverse complement strand
GTGCGATAGTGATCACCACCCGGTGAGAGAAAGACTTGCGTTTTATGCTTTAATCGCCGAAAACTTTTTGAGTGGAGGATGCGGTCTCGATCTCGTTCAAAACAGGTTCGATATTCATCCTCCTCTTCAACATAAACACGACCTAAGCTCTCATGACTCTTTTGAGCAAGTTCACTCAGTATACCTTCCTGAAGCTTCTCACGTTCAGGTCGCTTATTTAGTTTCATTAGAATCGAATACGCTCATAGAAGTAGTTTTCGAGTTCTTCAATATCAACCCTTACCTGCTCCATGGTATCTCGGTCTCGAATGGTCACCGCATTGTCTTCTAGCGTATCAAAGTCCACTGTAATGCAGTAGGGCGTTCCGATTTCATCAAAGCGACGATAGCGACGACCAATGCTTCCACGATCATCCAGCTCAACACGATAGTGTTTGCTTAAGAATCGATAGAGCTCTTCCGCTTTCTCTGTTAATTTTTTCGAGAGGGGAAGAATTCCGATTTTAATGGGAGCAATCATAGGATGAAAGCGCATCACGGTTCGTTCACTTCCATCTTCTAGGGTTTCTTCATCATAGGCATCAGCCAAAAGAGCTAAGAGCAGTCGCTCTACACCTACACTTGGCTCAACCACATAGGGTGTATATTTTTCATTGGTTTGGGGATCCATAAACATCAGATCTTTCCCAGAGTGCTCCATATGTTGACTTAAGTCAAAGTCAGTACGGTTGGCTACACCCCAGAGTTCGCCCCACCCAAAGGGATAGAGATACTCAACATCACTGGTGGCTACACTGTAATGGGATAATTCTTCTGCGGCATGGTCTCTAAAGCGTAAATTTTCTTCTTTTAGTCCAATGTCCAGTAGATAGTTCCAGCAGGTATCCTTCCAATACTTATACCACTCCATATCGGTACCTGGCTTACAGAAAAACTCCAGCTCCATCTGTTCAAACTCTCTGGTCCTAAAGATGAAATTACCGGGAGTAATTTCGTTACGGAAACTTTTACCAATCTGTGCTACACCAAAGGGAATGGACATACGGGATGCCCGCTGGATGGCTTTAAAGCCAACAAAGATTCCCTGGGCTGTTTCAGGTCGCAGGTAAATTTGTGTCTGTGCATCTTCCGTTACACCCTGATAGGTCTTGAACATCAGATTGAATTTACGAATGTCGGTGAAATTGTGCTTGCCACAGGAAGGGCAAGGAATTTTGTCTTCAAGGATAATTTCATGAAGACGGTTTTCATCGGCACCCATGAGATCCCTATGAATATCGTTTTTAATAAAATAATCTTCCACGATATGGTCTGCTCTAAAACGGCTTTTACATTCTTTACAGTCGATCAGAGGATCACTAAATCCCCCGATATGACCACTAGCCTTCCAGACTGCAGGGTTCATTAAAATCGCTGCATCCAGTCCCACAACGCGTTCTTGTCTCTGAACAAAGAAATACCACCAACTGTCTTTAATGTTTTTCTTCAGCTCTACTCCCAGGGGACCATAGTCCCATGTGTTGGATAATCCGCCATAGATTTCTGAGCCTGGAAAGACAAATCCACGATTCTTGGCAAGAGAAACGAGATTCTCCATGCTTACCATGTTGCCTCCTCTAATGATTTTATTGATTGAGTTCTTCTTTAACATCTTCAGCCAGTTCTTTTGCTTCTTTCTTTACTTCTTTACTGGCATCTTTGACGTCTTTCTGAACTTCTATTCCAGCTTTTTCTACTTCCTCTTTGACATTTTTAGCTGTGTCTTTGACATCTTCAGAGATGTTTTCAGCTTTTTCCTTTGCATCCTTAGCTTTGTCTTCTGCTTTTTCCTTGACATCAGCTACTTTGTCTTCAAGGTCTTTCTTGACATCTTCTGCTTTATCTTTCATATCTTCAGCTTTATCTTTTACATCTTCTTTGACGTCTTCTGCTTTGTCCTTCACATCTTCTTTAGCATCTTCTGCCTTGCCTTTTAAATCTTCTAATTTATCCTTTAGATCTTCTTTTACTTCTTCAAACTCTTCTTTGAAGTCTTCTTTTTCTTCGTCAAATTCTTTCTTGGCTTTTCCAGCCACATCTTTGACTTTATCTTTTACATCATAAGCAAAGTCTTCTGCTTCCTTGGCACCTTTTCGCAGGGTGGCACCGAGATCTTCGCCTGTTTCTTTTGCCTTCTCAATAGCTTTATCCAGCATTTCTCTTACATCAATAATCTGGCCATCTTTTTTCTCTAGGGTAATGGAGTGACCTGTGAGTAGTGCACCACCAAAGGCTGCTACAGAGAGAAACTTAGCTAGGAAGACGCCAACGATTCCAAAACTAACAGGGATGTCAAGCTTCACCTGCTCATCCTTACGAACAATGATCCGTACCAATTGACCCTTCTTGAGAAGTTCATTAATGAACTCAAGGAGTTTATCTAAATGGGTTTTGGCATAGCCCTGGTGTTTATTTTGGGCAGCCTCTACAGCAAGTTCCATTTCTCCATCTGCAGCAAGGAGATAGGCCCGGGCTGCTTCAAAGTCCATTCCAGTTGCTTCCATAAATTCATCAATCATTTCCAATGTGATATTTTTCATCATTTCCTCCTTAAGTCATGTAATCAGATAATTCACGATGTAGTGTGGGCACATCTACACCCAAATGTAGGTGAAGATAGTTTTCCATCATCCTCCAGGTTTTCTCCAGGAGGTCCTCATCCCATGGATGATTTAGAAAGGTGGAAAGATTCATTTCTAAAGCTGCTTTCCAAAGCAAAAGCTCCTTGGTTTCATCTTTACCTTGTGCCCTGATGGCTTCACCCGTCTCCATGGACAGATAATACCCTTCATCACCCTCCTTTACACAGGAGAGATCGGGCTGAATCCCTTGAATCTCAATTAAATGAGCCTCAAAATAAACCAAGAGTTTTTCTTTGTAGACGGGAAACTTTTGGAGTAAGGTCAGCATGTTGACAAAGAGTTCAAAGGCAGTTTGACTGACCTGTTTTTCCTGAAAGAAGCTGAGCATAAGTTTTGAGAAAAACGACCCCATAAGCATGCTCTCAAAATTCTCTCTCAGACCATAGAAACTCTCCTTGAGCTCAATGCTCCGTAGCTGAAGACTTCCTTTTCCACTAACCTGATAGAGTCCATAAGAAAAAGGACTGGAACCACTGGTTAGAGGGCTTTTAGGATGATTGGCATTACGTGCAAAAACGTCCACTCGTCCCATCTGCCTTGAAAACAGGGTTAGGTAACAGTCCTGAGTGTTGATCCTTTTTCTTTGTAAGACAACAGCTTCCAGTTCAACAAGTCTCATTTTCGATAGCCGTATTCCTCAAGATAGTGGCTACTTTGACGCCAACCTTTTCGCACCTTTACCCAGAGCTCCATATAGATGGGCTGACCAAGGAGTAAACTGAGTTCTTCTCTTGCAGCCTTCCCGATGCCCTTAAGTTTTCGTCCACCCTTGCCGATGACGATGCCTTTATGGGAGTCTTTTTCGACGATGATGGTGGCAGAGATATAAAGTCCCTTCTCTTCTTGATGGAACTCCTCTACCACAACGGCAATGCCATGGGGTATTTCTTCGTCTAAATAGTGCATGGCTTTTTCCCGAATGACTTCGGAAATCAAGACTTCATTGGACATGTTGCTACTGACATCAGATGGATAGTACTGTGGTCCTTCAGGAAGTAATTCAAAGAGTAGATCCAAGATCCCAACCACTGTTTTTTCATTGAGTGCGCTGATGGCCAGGACACGATCAAACTCGCCTAATTCGCCAATCTGCTTTTTATGTTCAAAGAGTGTCTCCTCATCAATGAGATCGATTTTGTTGAGGAGGAGCATTTTTGGAACATTGGGAGGGAGTTTCTTTGCCATAAAGACATCTCCAGGTCCAATTCCTACAGAAATATCAACCATGAAAAGTAGCACATCCATATCCACTAAAGATTCATTGATGCGCTCAATCATGTAATCATCTAATTTATTTTTGGGTCGGTGCATACCAGGGGTGTCGACAAAGACGATCTGCCCCCTTTCCTCTGTCACAATGCCTTGAATGTTATGGCGCGTTGTTTGACTCTTACTGCTAACAATGGAGATTTTCTCTCCTACTAAAGCATTGATTAAGGTACTTTTTCCTACATTGGCACGCCCGACAATGGCTACAAAACCTGATTTCACTTGAGATCCTTTCCAGTAAAAGCATAGGGTAGAAGATCTTCTGCATTATAGAGTGCATAGTCTTCCTTCCCTGCTACGATAATCCTAGCCTTGGGGCCAAACTCCATAATGACTTGTCTACAGATTCCACAAGGATAGATAAAGTCATCAGGTCCCACAACTGCAAGGTGGGTAAAACTTAAATAGCCCTCACTAACAGCTTTTGAAATGGCCACACGTTCTGCACAAATGGTAGCACCATAGGAGGCTGATTCAATATTGCTTCCAGTAAAGACGCGTCCACTTTCCGTTAGGATTGCAGCCCCTACAGGAAAGTTTGAGTAGGGCACATAGGCATTCTTTTGAGCCTCACGTGCTGCTTCAATCAAATCTTCAATTCTCATCCTCTCCTCCTTGTTTTAAAAAGTACTGATAGGCTTCTTCTTCTTTAATGCGCATATGCTTTTTCTCTTCTTCCTCTTCATGGTCATAACCGAGAAGATGGTAGAAACTATGAAGAGAGAGATAAACAAGCTCTCTACGCAAACTATGACCGAATTCATCAGCCTGCTGACGAACACGATCCATGTTGATGACGATATCACCTAAGACTTGATAACTTTGTTTTTTCAAAGCTTCAAGACTTTCCTCTTGAGGAAAGCTTAGCACATCGGTTGCTTCATCTTTACCCCGATATGCGTGATTTAGTTCACGAATCTCATCAGAATCGACAAAGCTAATGGATAGCTCCCCTGGACCTGCAAGCCCTTCAAGCGCAAAAACTCCATATAGAGCACGCTTTAAGTCCTCTAATTCTTCTTCCTTCAGGATGCTTTCACCTTCAAGATAGAGTTCAATCATTGCGTCCCTCATAGCGCGCCAAAATCTTTTTCACTAGGCGGTGGCGTACGACATCTTCAATGCCAAATTCCACCACTCCAATTTCATCAATGTCCCTCAAAATCTCCACAGCATGACTAAGGCCACTTTGCTGGCCTGCTGGAAGGTCAATCTGGGTAATGTCACCATTGACCACGACTTTAGATTCTTGACCAAAACGAGTCAGAAACATTTTCATCTGTTCTTTGGTGGTATTTTGGGCTTCATCCAAGATAATGAAACTACTGTCTAGGGTACGTCCCCTCATATAGGCAAGCGGAGCCACTTCAATCACGCCTCGTTCTTTAAGGCGTGTAAAGGCTTCACCACCGAAGATGTCGGTTAAAGCGTCATAGAGTGGTCTTAAATAGGGATCTACTTTATCTTGCAGATCTCCAGGCAAGAAGCCCAGCTTCTCTCCTGCTTCAATGGCAGGACGGGTAATGATAATCCGACTTACCTCTTTGTTGCGAAAGGCTCGTGCAGCCATGGCCACAGCAAGAAAGGTTTTTCCTGTACCAGCAGGACCAATACCAAAGGTAAGGGTATGCTTTTCAATGGTCTTGTAGTAGACTGATTGTCCCTTTGTTCTGGGTTTGATTAATTTTCCCTTATGGGTTGCGAGAAGAACTTCTTGATCTAGGGTAATGAGTTCTTGGGTGTCCTCTTTTTTTGCCATATAGAGTAAATACTCTAGTTTCTGAGGATCTACCTTACTTCCAGAGAGAATTAATTTCTCCATGGCATCAAGAACTTCCTTGGTCATCGCGATGGATTCTTCACTTCCTCGAAGGAGGAGATCATTTCCTACAAAAAAAATCTCAACGCCTAGGGCGTTTTGGAGAATTTTAATATTTTCATCAAAATTGCCACAAATGGTTTGTGGTGATACTTCAGGGTGTAATGCTCTTTTTTCTTCCATATATACCTCCCCTACATCATAGCACAATTAGGCCAAAAAAATAATACCCGAAACCGGGTATCATTTACCTTTTGATAGATTGTCGCGAACAATTTGGGACATCAGTCCCTTATCAGCTTGTCCGGCAAAACGCTCCGAGGCAATGGCCATTATTTTTCCCATGTCTTTCATGGTTGTGGCACCTTCAGAAGCTATAATCTCTTCCAGTGCAAGACGAAGCTCTTCTTCTCCCATAGGTTCTGGAAGATAAGTTTCAAGAATGGCAATCTCAGAAAGAGCTTGCTGAACAAGATCTTCACGAGCGCCTTTTTTAAACTCATCAATTGCTTTCTTGCGCTGTCCTATTTGTTTTTGGATAATCTGGAGAATCTCCGGTTCTTCGAGGCTACGCCTCTCGTCGACCTCAATCTGCTTGATGGCACTTCTAAGCAAAGTTATGGTATCTTTGCGAAGAGTATCTTTTGCCTTCATCGCTTCCTTCAAATCCATCATCAATCTATCTTGCATAGCCACTCCTTTAGTCACGGCTGTTCTTTCTGCGCTTACGCTTAGCAGCATCAATTCTCTTCTTACGTTTTACACTGGGTTTTTCATAGTGTTTACGTTTTTTGATCTCAGCCATAAGCCCTGCTTTAGAGGTTTCTCTCTTAAAGCGTTTAAGAGCACTATCGATGGATTCGTTTGGTCGTACTTTAATACCCGTCAATCTTCTCCCCCCTCTCTTTACCAGGATTAGTACCATAGGTACTGGGAGTAACACGGTTCATTATAAACCAGAAAAAAA
>CAMFGQ010000074.1 GCA_945950065.1 uncultured Clostridia bacterium | reverse complement strand
TTCTTTTCTCTTTTCTTATGGCTTATTTTACACGCTCAGGTACTGCATCAACTTTGATTTCACCGCTCATGATTTTTTCGCGATATTCGTTGATTTGTTTTACCCAGTCTTCAGTGAGGTTGGGGTTCTCAGCAGGAATGTTAACTCCGTTTGCTTTCAGGTCATAGACATGAATTCCACCCTCAAATTTGTCTTGAGCAACTAGCTTACTTACATTGTAAGCAGCTTGGTCAACAGCTTTAACCATAGAGGTTAGGATAACAGATTTGCCATCTGCATAGACGCCTTCGTCATATTGGTCTTTGTCAACACCAATTGCCCAAACGTCTTCATCATTTTGAACACGGTCTTTTGCTTCTTTGATGACACCGTTTCCGGAACCACCAGCTGCATGATAAATAACATAAGCGCCAGCATCATACATTTTCGCTGCAACAGTTTGACCTTTTTCTGAGTTATTGAAGTCACCAACATAGTCGATGAGGATCTTTAGTTCAGGATCAACTGCTTTAACACCTTGCTCAAAGCCAGCTTCAAACTTTTGAATCAGTTCAAAGTCCATTCCACCAACAAAACCTACTGTATCTTTACCAGCGTCTTTAGCTTTTAGTGCAGCTGCAACACCTACAAGATAGCTACCCTCATGCTCTGCAAAAACTGCATTGTATACATTGGGTGCATCAACAACAGCGTCGATGAAAAGAATCTTTTGCTCTGGGAAGTCTGCTGCAATCTTGGTGAGTGCTTCTTCAAAGAGGAATCCTGGAGCTACAATAAGATCTTTCTTGTCTTCTGCATATTGGCTGAGGTTAGGAATATAGTCAGCATCAGATGTAGATTGTAGATAGGCTACGTTTCCTTCAGGAAGTTCAAATTTCTTTGCATAGTATTTGATTCCTTCCCAAGTTCCTTGGTTAAATGATTTGTCGTCAATACCACCAATATCGGTGACAAGACCAACTGTGATTTCTTTTAGAGAAGCTTTATCTACTTCTTCGTCATCAACGATGGTAGTTACTTCTTCTCCTTTGTCAGCTGCAGGTGCATCTCCACCACAGGAGATCAGTGCAAAACTGAGTAGGAGCACTAAAGATAGTGCTAAGAATTTCTTCATTGAAAATACCTCCTAAGTTCCAATTCCTTGATTGGTTTCTCGGGATCCAGGGGATCCTCCGATGTATTATTATACCCTATTTTTCGGAAATTATGAAATTACCCTGAAATTTCCTCTGTCGCAGGGCTTCATACAAAACCACTGCAGCAGCATTAGAAAGGTTCAAACTACGAAGACCCTCCCTCTGCATCATAGGGATCCGCAGTCTGTTCTCAGGATATGCTTCATGGAGCTCCTGGGAGAGACCTGCGGTTTCTTTTCCAAAGAGGAAGAAGACTTCCTCTTGAAATGCATGTTCATAAAGACTTGTACTTGCTTTGGTGGTAATGAGATAAAGATTCTTTTCACCATAGAGAGCAAGAAAAGCATCGATGCTATCATGGACCTCTAGATCGACTTTATCCCAATAATCTAGCCCCGCCCGCTTGAGTTGCTTCTCTTCAAGAGAAAAACCAAGAGGACGGACTAAATGAAGCTTAGCACCTGTAAGAGCACAGGTCCTAGCAATGTTACCGGTATTTTGGGGGATTTCCGGTTCCACAAGCACAAGATGAATCATTTTTTCTTTACTTTATCTGCCGACACATAGATCATAACAGCACCGGCATAGAGAACTTCTGTGTGAAAGCGCAGATTGAAGAGCCCGTCTATGCCTTCATCCTGCATCTTCTTTACCATCTTTGCATAGAGCAGATGATAGTGGCGCATCATCATGGCTTCATATTCCTCAAGATTTCCAGGCTTGAAGCTGGTGGTGAGCACAGCAAGATCACTTTGGAAGGAGCTGGTAAAGACTGCCACATCAAAATAATGCCCAATCTGTTCATATTCTTTTGGGTCATAGGGATTCTTGGTTAGAATCATCACTCCACTCCTATTCTCGGACAATGCTCTGCAATGCCACAGGTATCACATTGGGGATTTCTCGCCTTACAGCAGTACCGTCCGTGCAGAATCAGTCGATGGTGCATCACACTCCAAATTTCTTTTGGGAAGACCTTATGGAGCTGTAATTCAACTTTCAGTGGGTCTGTCCCCTTAGCTAAACCCAGGCGATTGGAAACTCGTAGAACATGGGTGTCCACGGCAATAGCTGGTTCACCAAAACCAGCACTCAGCACAACATTGGCTGTCTTTCTCCCCACTCCAGGTAGAGTCATGAGTTCTTCCCGTGTGGTGGGAACCTCTCCCCCATAGACATCCAGGAGTCTCTGTGCTGTAAGATGAAGATTCTTTGCCTTTTGACGGAACATCCCACAAGAGCGAATGATTTCACGGATGTTCTCCTCCCCTAAATCCACCATACTTTGGGGAGTATTGGCCACTTGGAAAAGATCTTCTGTAATGATGTTTACCCGCACATCGGTACACTGGGCAGAGAGGATCACAGCAACCAGTAGCTCGAAGAGACTGGTGTAGTTTAATTCTGCTCTAGCATCGGGATAGAGAAGAGCAAGGCCATCTACGATGGCCTTTACACTTTCCTTCACTTAGATGAGCTCCATTTCTTTTCCGACTTTTTCGAAGATCTCAACTGCTTTTTTCAGATCTTCTTTGGAATGCTCAGCTGTAATCATACAGCGAAGTCTTCCTGTTCCTCGTGGAACGGTTGGGAAGACGATGGCTGAAACATAGACACCATTTTTTAGTAGTTCTTTACTAAACTGAACAGCCTTTGCTTCTTCGCCAATAATAACAGGTGTAATGGGGGTTTCACTGTTTCCGGTGTTAAAACCTAATTTACCTAATTCTTCTTTAAAGTATTTGGCATTGTCCCATAGACGATCTGTATACTCTTCGGTTTCTTCCAGAATGTTGATGGCTTCAATAAGAGCTGCAACCATAGCTGGAGGTAAACTTGTTGAGAAGAGAATGGGGCGACCACGATGAGATAGCCATTCTTGTGTAACCTTTTTACTTGCTACATAGCCACCAACACAACCAAGTCCTTTAGACAGGGTGCCGATAATAAAGTCAATGCGTCCATGAAGACCAAAATGATCCACGGTTCCTCTTCCACTCTTACCGAGAACTCCAGAACCATGAGCGTCGTCAACATAGGTAAGTGCGCCATATTTTTCAGCTAAGGCAACAATTTCAGGAAGCTTTGCTAAGTCCCCGTCCATACTGAAAACGCCATCGGTGATGATCAAGGTTACATTGTATTTGCCTTGATTTTCTTTTAGGATGCGCTCCAGATCTTCCATGTCAGAGTGCTTAAAAACAGCTTTGTCAGCTCTTGATAGACGCACACCATCAATAATGGAAGCATGGTTCAGTTCGTCAGAGATAATCAAGTCTCCTCTGTCCGTAATGGCTTGGATGGTACCAGCATTACAGTTAAAACCTGATTGATAAACAGTGACAGCCTCTTCATGCTTGAAGTTAGCAAGACGTCTTTCCAGTTCATCATGGATGTCCATATTTCCATTAATGGTACGGACAGCGCCAGGACCAACACCATATTTTTCAATGGCTTCGGTAGCAGCTTTTTTCAGTCTGGGATGATTGGCAAAACCTAGATAGTTGTTAGAGGATAGGTTGATGACCTCTTTGCCGTCTAAGTTAATGATTGGGCCATTGGCACCTTTCATTTCAGGAAGGGTCCTATAGACTCCTTGCTCCTTTAGTTCATCCACTTTGTCTTGTAGAAACTTCAGTTCATGGATATTTCCCATCTTTTTCTCCTTTTTGATCCAGTTGATATTCCTTTGGATTCTATCTTTTCCTACCCAAGCAAAGTCACGATGACCATAGAGCCGTTTAAAGGCTCTGTTGCTCAGATGGTTAAAGGCATCTTCTTGGAAGATGAAGTCTTCACTTCTCTCCTCCACTTGATTATGGGGACATGCACGTAGACAAATGTCACAGCCATAAAAACATCCCCCTAGGGGTGTAAAGCTAGCATCCTTCCACTGGGTGATATAGGATAAACAGCGCTTGGCATCCAGTGTATAGTCCCCGCGGACTGCTCCCTGAGGACAAGCCTCTACACAGAGAGTACAGGTGCCACAATCCCTCTCTATCTCCTCATCACTCTCTACCTCTACATCAAGTAGCAAGTAACCAATGTTATGAGAAGACCCTAGCTGGGGATGGAGCAAAAATGTATTCTTTCCGATATAACCTAGTCCTGCTCTTCTTGCAATTTCCCGATCAAGAAGCCCCTCTACATCACACATAGGCTTGGAGTGAATTCCTTCTTCCTCTAGCTCCTGTGCTAACCTTGTAAGCAGTGCCCTCATCTCACGATGATAATCCATCACAGCAGCACTGCTGGTTTTCACTTCACCCTCCTCTAAAAAATTCTCGTAGAGGGTGTAGTGCTTCAACACCACAAGGATTCCTTTGGTTTCTGAGAAATGCTCCTTAGGACTTATCTTACGCAGAATGCTTTTTTCTTCAAAGGCCAAGGGCTCCCAATGGGCTAAACGCTGATGGAGGTTTAAGTCCTCTGCCGAGGCAAAACCCACAGCGTCAGCACCAAGTTCCAAGGCTCTTTTTCGCCATTGTTTTTTTTCTAACATAACCACCTCTACTATACCACAGCAGGGCTGGAGTGAAAAGACTAGGTGGCCTCCATCATAAAGTAACTGATGTCATCCACTAGACTGTCTCCAATGGGCTCTAAGCGTTTATTCAGTGCACGGTCCAGGACAACAAGTGGCTCATCCATGGTTTCAAGGAGAAGGATTTTTAGGTCCTCTTCTGTTAAGTCAATGCCTTGTCGTTCATCCAGAAGTCCATCGGTGTAAAAGAAGATACGATCTCCTTTATAGAGCTGAATTTGTGCACTGAAATACTCCGGTGTAAAGAAGTCAGCCATTTTGCAGATGGGGAATCCTGAGGATTGATCAAGTACCTCAAGATCTCCTGTATGCCTGAGTACAATGGGCTGGGCATTAAGACCTCCACTGGCATAGGTGAGTACACCATTTTTCATATCATAGGCTGCAATAAAGATCACCACATGCATATGGTCGGGGAAGTTCATTTTGTTGAATTCATCATAGAGATAGCGCAGGTTCTCATGGGGTTTATCTCCGATTAATCGCTTGATTAAGGGAGAACTACTGCGAATGTAATGATAGATATAGATGTTCATCAGTGCAGCATTGATTCCATGGCCCGACACATCAAGAATATACATCCCCACACGGTCTTCATCAATGGTGTAGATATCAAAGAAGTCGCCACTAAGACGATCACAGGGCATGTTTCGTGAGATAAAGGACGCGTTGGAATACACAATGTCCTTCACGGGAAGCAGGGACTGTTGTAGTCGTTTTGCTGCATCGATTTCTCTTTCCAATTGATCATTGGCTTTTTGAAGTTCTCTTGTCCTCTCTTCTACCACTTCTTTCAGGTTTTCTGTATAAAGATCCCGTTGGGTGTTAAGATCCTCTACCTCCAGAAGGTAGGAACTAAAGAGTTCCCGGTAGAAGGCGTTTAGAAGAACGACCAGGGCTATGCCGCGAAAAAGGATTCCTAGAATGCCTTGATAGTCAGTAGTAAAGAAGTTGCCAGGCGTAAAGAAGTAGGTGCTGATACCAATGATCAGGGCAAAGAGGATCCCGCCTGTAATGGCTGTACCCTCAATGAGATAAAACAGACTATAGCCGATAAAATTGGAGAAGAGGAGAATGTAAAGAAGAGCCTCTTCTATGTCGGCAAGGACAGCCGATTCTTTACTGAGCCACATGAATCCTGCTAAAACCAAAATACTTAAACCAAGAAAGATAAAGGGAACACGACGCATGGGCATGGAAACAGGCACGCGCTTACGCATAATTAAGAGCTTCACAAAGAGCAAGGTCATGGCAATCAGCAGCAAGAAAAGGATTCCCCCTTGCAGTTGTGGTTTCTCCAGTAGTGTTAAGGGAAGGTTTTCATTGACGCTCATCATCAGGTTCATGGCCAGAATGGTAAGCAAGACAAGGAAGATGAAGCTAAAAAGTAGCTGCCTCATCTCCCTGAATAAACTAAAGCTGTAGAGATTTATAATCAATAAACCACTTGCAGCGGCTAAGCTTGCCAGTTGCAGGACAATGGATACATTAAAGGCCTGATTTCCCAAATAGATTTGAAAGAGATCATGCACAAGCCGTGCACGGGTTAAAGCTACAAAGAGTAGCGCAGTAAGAACAAAGATTCCTACATTTAATCCTCTTTCTTTTAGTTCTTCCCTCATGAAATCTCCTCTTAGA
The DNA here is from genome assembly GCA_945950065.1 of uncultured Clostridia bacterium. Classification (GTDB taxonomy): domain Bacteria; phylum Bacillota; class Clostridia; order Peptostreptococcales; family Acidaminobacteraceae; genus DTU036. Next base: position 451 of record CAMFGQ010000074.1, on the reverse strand, counting down.
GAATACTACTACCCCCGATGAACTCCCTTAGCAGGGAAGTACTGGGGACGATACGATCATCATCAATGCTGTTAAAGTAATAGAGAAACTTCTTCAGTCGTTTTGCTTGACTAAAGTTAGGGCTGGTCTCTGGAATCTGTTCCAAAAGCGGTAGTGCATACTTCTTTAATACGGCCATCTCATAAAGCAGAGCGGAGTTAAAGACGGCATCTGCCTCCTCTTGGAAGGGGAAAATATGGGTTTCTTCCCCACGTCTTACAGAGTCCCACATCCCTAGGGTTGCTTCTGCTCCATAGCCTCTTGTGAAGTGATCCCGGACCATTCTTCGCAGGATGCGATTATCTGTCGTAGGGATACGATTATGCTGATCCAGATTAAGGCTGGTCAGTGCAGAGATGTAGATTTTGTATTTGTCTTTTTTTAGCACACCTTGAGTCAGTCGCTCATTGAG
>CAMFGQ010000073.1 GCA_945950065.1 uncultured Clostridia bacterium | reverse complement strand
TTATTCCTTAATAAAGAGCTTTCTGATCTCAGTTACTAAGACAATACCAAAGGCAAGGATGAAGATTAATCCCCATTGCTGTGCCCCCAGGAGCCTGGTTCCAAAGATCTTGTGAAGAGGATCCAGAAGTACTGTAATCACCAAGAGAACCCCAGATAAGAGAACAGCAGGGAAAAAGCTCTTATTGGAGAAGAAGTCTCTACCTAAAACAGACTGAGAATTTCTCAAGTTAAATGCATGGAAGAGCTGTACAAAACCAATGGTCATAAAGGCCATGGTTTGAGCTGTATCGGGATTGATTTGTTTCCCTAGGACATAGGCCACCAGTGCAGCAAAAGCCATCAGGAAGCCCTCAATCACTGTTAAAACAAGTCCCTTTGTATTGAGCACAGTCTTTAGCATGGGGCGTGGCTCGCGCATCATGATGTTTCTTTCTTTCGGTTCAACCTCCAAGGCTAAACTCGGGAAGGTCATGGTCATAATGCCAACCCATAGAACCTGCATGGGCAGCAGAGGCATCTCACCATAGACAACTAGCCCCGCAATAAGAAGGATGATCAGGGATAGATTGGAAGAGAAGATATAGCGTAGAGATCGCCTTAAGTTGGCAAAAAGCATACGCCCTTCTTCAATGGCCCCAACCAGTGTGGTGAAACTATCATCTTTAATCAGGATATCCGCTGCAGATTTGCTAACATCGGTGCCCATTTTGTCCATAGCTACACCTAGATCAGCTTGTTTTAAAGAAGCTGTATCGATAACACTCTTACCTGTCATGGCAACAATGTCTCCTCTACCCTGCCAAGCATCTAGGATGCGCAGTCTTTGTTGAGGCGTAACTCCTGCATAGACAGAATAGTCTTCAATTCTTTCTGCGAATTCCTCTTGACTGAGTTCATTCAGCTCTTCTCCAGAGATGGCTTCATAGCCCTCTGTCAGAATACCCAGATCTTTTGCCACTTGAATGGCAGTTAAGAGATGGTCACCTGTAATCAGGATGGGACGTATTCCTGCACGCTTACATACTTTCACTGATTCCTTCACACCTTCTAGAGGTGGATCTAGTAGAGCAACAAGGCCTAAGAAGATCATGTCTTCTTCTCGTAGTTCTTCACCATAGCGATAAGCCATGGCTAGAATACGCTTTCCTTGAGCGGCATAGGAAGCATAGGATTCACGAATGCCTTCTAAGACATCTTCATCTAAAGGATAGCTTTCTCCATCAGCACAGTAGGATGTAGAAATTTCCAGAATTTCTTCCAGTCCACCCTTTGAAAGAAGAATTTTTCGATCACCTTCTTGATGCAGTGTGGTCATTCTCTTTCTTGAAGCATCAAAGGCAAGTTCTTCGAGACGAGGATACTGCTCTCGTAGTTCATTGAGATCAAACTCACCATCTAGGGCAAAGTCCATCAGAGCAAGCTCCACTGGGTCCCCAAAGCTTCCCTCGCCGATATGCACATCGTTACAGAGTATACATATCTTTTTCATCAGGCTCTCATCTTCATCTGAACCTGTAGAAATATCCGTTACTTTGATTTTGTTTTCGGTAAGGGTACCACCCTTATCGGCACAAATGACGCTGACACTACCTAGAAGCTCAACAGATCTCATGCGCTTGAGCATGGCATTTTTCTTTGCCAGTCGATAGAGACCAAGCCCTAAAGTAATCAGAGCCATAGCGGCCAGTCCTTGAGGCAGAACAGCTGCAAGAAGGCTTAAACTACTGAGCAGAACTTCATCAAGAATTTTGTTGGCAAAGAAGAAAGCATAAGCAGCATAGAGTAGAACAAGGATCACAAAGAGTCCAGCCATATAACGGCCAAGTACCGCCAGGCGTCTGGTAAGTGGAAGTTCATCATCTGCATCCTTGTAAAGCATAAAGGCAATCTTACCCATCTCTGTGTCCATGCCTGTATTGGTTACCAGCATACTTCCTTTACCGGAGTTAATGACGGTTGAGGCATAGACCATATTGATTCTTTCTCCCAATGGAATGTTTCCCAAAGGAGCAAAGTGAATGTCTTTTTCTACAGAACGTGCCTCACCGGTAAGAAGGGACTCATCAATCTGTAAGTTGTAGCTCTCAAGGAGTCGTCCATCAGCTGGTACGATGTCTCCACTATCCAGGAGTACGATATCCCCAGGAACTAGATCCCTTGTCTCAATCTCCGTGATCTTTCCTTCTTCTAAGACAAGACAAGTGGGTGACGTCATGGTGTGGAGCTTGGAGATGGCCTTATTGGCGCGATTAATCTGGATTGCCCCCACCAGCATACTGACGAGATTGAGCAGAAGAATCACCACTGCTTGCTCGTACTGATTCAGGATAGCAGTGAGTGCTGCGATGATCAGCAAGATCCAAAATCTTAACTGACGAAATTGGTCAAAGAAGAGGGAAATAAAGGATGGTCGTCCCTCATCCATAATTTCATTGTATCCGTAGGTTTTGCGCCGTTCGATACGCTGTTCACGAGAAAGACCCTGATGACTTGTTTGTAAATCATCCAGTCTTTCTTGAATGGTTTTTCTATACATGGTACCTCCATTCTAATCTCAGCTATTGTACCACAGCTTGGGCTCTATGGCTATTTCTCTAAAAAGTCAACTAGCACATGATTGGATAAGTCAAAGCCTTGTTCACTGAAACGCAGGTGATTTCCATCACGAAGCAGCAGCCCATGATCCATGTGTTTTTGTATTGCTTCTTCTTCTGTTTTACTAAGAGGCAATAATCCTCTCTCCTCCAAATCAATTCCTTCAACCAATCTGAGCCCTAACATAAAGGCTTCAAAACGAAGGTCCTGGGGAGAAAGTTCCTCTTGGTATGCTAGAGGTAACTGTCCCTTTTCAATCATCTCACCATAGTGCTTCAGGTTCTTCTCATTGCTATAGCGCCTTGGTCGTAAAAAGCCATGGGCTGCAAGACCAAGTCCCAGATAATCTCCACCTTTCCAGTAGACAAGATTATGCTGAGATTCTTCTCCAGCTTTTGAGAAACTCGAGACCTCATAGCGCTGATACCCTATTTTTTCTACTTCCTCTTTTAAATATCCAAAATCCCTTAGATAAATCTCTTCATCTGCTTCAGAGAGATGATGAGATAAGGGACGATGAGGATGTAGTTCAAGAGCATAGAGGGATAGATGCTCTGGCTGAAGCTTCTGGATGGCTTTGACATTGGCTTCCATTGCATACTCTTTGCCAAGAGCATAGATCAAATCCAAGGAGATCCTTTTTACCCCTTCTTCCCGCAACATGGCATAGCTCTTATACAACTGATCTAAATGATGACCTCTGCCAAAGAGCTCAAGCACCTTTTCATCAAAACTCTGTGCACCAAGACTAATGCGAAAGTCCCCATACTCCTGCAGGATGCGAATTTTCTCACGGGTAATGGATTCGGGATTGGCCTCAAAATCAAGCTCACCCTGAGGACGGACTCGCTTAAAGATCCCTTCTAAAAGCAATCTTAGTTCTCCTTCATCAAGTAGACTAGGTGTCCCTCCACCAAGATAGAGACTGCTTATGCTACGCTCTTGAAGAAGATCTCCATAGAGATCCATTTCTTTCAGAAGATTCTCTAGATAAAGTTTCCTGGTCTCAGGAGAAGCCGAAAAGCTAATAAAGTCACAATATGCACATTTCCTTTGGCAAAAGGGAATGTGCATATAGAGGGCGAGGTTATTCTTCATCAAATTTAAGTACGGTAAGAAAAGCTTGCTGTGGCACTTCTACACTGCCAAACTGACGCATACGTTTCTTCCCTTCCTTCTGTTTTTCAAGGAGTTTCTTCTTCCGAGAGATGTCTCCGCCGTAGCATTTTGCGAGAACGTCTTTACGAAGTGCCCGTACAGTCTCTCTTGCAATAATCTGATTTCCAAGGGCAGCCTGTAGCGGAATGGGGAATTGTTGACGTGGAATCACATCTTTTAATCGTTCAACAATCTGACGACCTCTGGAAACTGCCTTATCACGATGAACAATCATACTAAAGGCATCGATGACCTCTTTATTAATGAGGATATCAAGCTTCACTAGATTGCTCTCCACATAGTCATAAAACTCATAATCAAAGGAACCATAGCCTCTGGTTTTACTCTTTAAGGCATCAAAGAAGTCATAGATGATCTCATTCAGGGGCAAATAGTAATCCAACAGCACACGCTTCTCATCAATATACTCCATATGGATAAACTCACCACGACGCTGTTGAGCAAGCTCCATAACATTACCTACATAATCCTTGGGCACAAAAATGTTTGCCTTCACAATAGGTTCATAGAAGGAGGCAATCTTTGTTGGATCAGGCAAGTCGCTGGGATTCTGTATAAACTTGGTTTCACCAGAGGTGGTTACTAGTTTATAGATAACACTGGGTGCGGTAGCAATCAAGTCCAGATCAAACTCCCGCTCCAGTCGTTCCTGAATAATCTCCAAATGCAGTAGTCCCAAGAACCCACAACGGTAGCCAAATCCAAGGGCAACACTGGTTTCAGGCTCAAAGGTAAGAGCTGCATCGTTTAGTTGAAGACGCTCTAAAGCATCCTTAATGTTCTCATAGTCTTCACCCTCTGCTGGATAGAGTCCACAAAAGACCATAGGAAGAGCCTTCTTATAACCAGGTAAGGCTTCTTCTACAGGACGATTCGCACTTGTAATGGTCTCACCCACCTGTACATGGGCAACTTCTTTAATGCTGGCGCATAAATAGCCAACATCTCCAGCTTTTAAGCTCTTGACAGGAGTCATGTTTGGCGAGAATACACCGACCTCTGTCACCTCAAACTCTTCTTTAGAAGCCATCATAAGGATTTCATCACCTTTTTTTACCTCACCATCAAAGATGCGAATCATGGGAATCGCTCCTCGATAGCTATCATAAAAGGAGTCAAAGACCAGTGCTTTAAGAGGTGCTCTTGCATCTCCTTCTGGAGCAGGGATTTTTTTGACAATGGCCTCAAAAACATCTTCGATGTTTAGGCCTGTTTTCGCGCTAATCAGAGGTGCATCATCGGCCTCAATACCGATGATGTCTTCAATCTCTATCTTCACTTCCTCAACACGGGCAGAGGGTAGATCAACTTTATTGAGTACAGGAACGATCTCCAGTCCTTCTGCATCAGCTAGATAGACATTGGCGATGGTTTGTGCCTCTACCCCCTGTGAAGCATCCACCACAAGAATTGCTCCCTCACAGGCAGCAAGACTACGGGATACCTCATAGGTAAAGTCAACATGACCAGGGGTGTCGATGAGATTAAAAACATACTCTTCACCATCCTTGGCCTTATAGAGCAATCTTGAGGTTTGTAATTTTATGGTAATGCCCCTCTCGCGTTCAAGATCCATGTTATCTAGCACTTGATCTTTCATTTCACGCTTGGTAAGTGCACCTGACATCTCGATCAATCGATCTGCAAGTGTACTCTTACCGTGGTCGATATGGGCAATAATTGAAAAGTTTCGTATCTTGTTTAGTTGCATTGACATCACTTCCTCCAAGGTGTATTATAGCATGGATAGAAAACCTTGAAAAGCAATAGAACATCTTGATTCAAGGATGTTTTCATGGTATCATTGTTCTGTTAAAGCAAAAGAGGAGGTGAAAGAACTTGGCAAATATTAAATCTGCGAAAAAGAGAATTCTCATTAACAGAAAAAAAGCTGCAGCGAATAAAAGTCAACGCACAAAAATGAGAACTTATGTCCGCCAATTCGATGAAGCAGTTGCTCAAGGCGATGCTGAAGCAGCAAAAGAAAAATTCTACAACGCTGAAAAAGTCATTCGTAAAACTGCCTCTAAAGGCGTCATTCATAAAAACAATGCCGATAGAAAAATTTCTAGACTGGCTAAAAAACTCCAGAATATCGCTCAGTAAAAATGGCCCTGGCCATTTTTTACTTTATGCAGAAAGTAATTCAAGCAGTAGATTCTGCACTAAGCTATCCATCTCCACTCTCTGAGACTTGTATCGAGCTTCTGTTTCCAGACAAAGAGTCAACGCATCAAGAAGACTGGACCGATCCATCATACCAGCACTGCTTGCAAGTTTCCTTTGGATAAAGGCACTGCTTATCCCTAGGGACTCAGCCCAGGCTTGCATAGGTACACCAGATTCCTGGAGAACCTTTACAATGAGTAGCTGATAATAATTTTTTACCATCATAGGTACCAAACTATAGAGGCTATTGCCCCCCGCCACAAAATCGCGATAGAGTCGAAAGACCTGTCGCCTATTTTTTTTCGTCAATTGTTCAAGAAGTAGGAAAACATTTTCCTCAAGGGGAACCTGCATCATCTCAGATACACGTTCCGTCCCAATCACGCGGTCTGTAGTCGAAGCAAGCTTATCCAACTCCCCTTTTAAATAATACAAATCTAAAGTGGAACCATACTCAAAATACCTGCTCTGACCTATAAAGCGGGTCATGGCTTCTCGTTCCATAGTTTTACCCTTAGAAGATAGTTCCTTTTGAATCCACAACTCCATCTCTCGTTGGGTGATTTTCTTGCACTCAACAGATGTAGCAATGGATTTGAGCTTTCTAAAACTTCCGTCCTTTCCACTAGGAAGAAGAAGGAGTAAACCCTGAGGAAAACCTTGTTGCAGCCGATCAACGAGCCCTGAAGAAAGATCAAGCTTTTGGGCATCATTAATCAGCACGACTCTTTTTTCAGAAAAAAGTGCCACGCTCTGTAACGCCGTCATGAGTTCAATCTCTTTGAGACTTTGACCGTCAAAACGACTGATGTCCATATCTTCCATACCAGGTTCTACATAGTGCTGAAGGATTTTGGTAATGAGATCATCCCGAAGATAAGTCTCTTCTCCATAGATCAGCAAAATCTCAGGCAGTTTATTGGCTTTTAATGTACCAAGAGCTTCTCGATAATTCATGATTCCTCCAGAACTAGTGTAGCACAAATATCCCCCAAAATCCCCCTCTAGTACCTTCTCATTCCATTCTTTTTGATCTGAAGATTACCTTCTTCCATGGTCTTAAAGAGCAGTATCCCTCTTCCTTCTCCATAGTCCAG
>CAMFGQ010000072.1 GCA_945950065.1 uncultured Clostridia bacterium | reverse complement strand
TCTCACCTCGTTTGGTTTTAGGAGCATTTAAGAGGAATTCCTGTTCTTTGCTCATGCTTACCTCCAAGCTTATATGTGAGATTATAGCATGTTTTAAGAAGAAATTCATGGGAGAGGGCAGAGAAAGGTAGTGGAGAAGGATCCCTTAATTCTTCGATTTATGTTCTTCCCTTTCATGTAAGGGTTCTTTCAAGGCCCTTTTGATAAGTTATTGTAGCGAACTCGTCAACGAAAGGGCAAAAATATAAACTTGTTGACTTACTTAGGGAGCAATGTTATAATCAACCCAATAAGAAACATGAACCAGTATTCATGTTAGAGGAGGAAAGAATGAATATATCTAAACACAAAGATGGCATGATGATTCTCATGGCACTGTTGTGGATCACGACGATGTTTCTAGGTTGGTACAACTACTATCTTCCGGCAATGATTTTGGGGGTGCTCTTGATGCTCATTCATATTGTGCTTGGTGCAGCTCACAAAGAACAACTTTCAAAATCCTTCTTTCGGTATCCTATCCTTCTTTGGGCTATCTTATGGATCACTTCATTTATTCTATCTTGGTACTTTTCCGACAAATTCGCAGGACAAACCCCGAGCTTTACCATCTTAGGTTTTCATCCCTCCTTTGCACCTACAGTTTTTCTCTATTGGTTAGGTGGCATGTTCACTTTATCCCTTGGCCTTTATTTAAAGAGAGACCAATGGCTTTCTGAAGAGGATTGGGAAGAATTTCGAGCATCTGTTCGTGAGGAGGACTAAATGAACACCACATTGATTATTCTTTTTTCGGCTTTTATGATTATTGTATCCTTTGGAATTGGTTTTTGGGCTAAGAAAAAAGCAACGACACAGCAGGCTTTCTTTGGTGGAACAGGAATGTTTGGACCTGTTACAGTGGGCTTGTCCAGTATGGCTGGGATTGCCAGTGCCTTCGCTATCGTAGGTGTTCCTGGTATCATTTATAATGCAGGAAATGCCATGACTTTTTGGATGCTTTCTGGTGCTGCTTTTGCAATGAGTTATATTATTCTTGGAAAGCGTGTACGTGCTATGGCAGAGATTGCTCCTGTTTCGAGTCTTGGAGATATTTCTGATATTCGTTTTAACAACAATCGTGTGATTAAGGCTGTCATGTCCTTGGTCATTGTTCTTGGCTGTGTTAGTTATCTCGCTGCTCAAATTTCGGCAGGTTCAAAAATGTTTGCCCATCTACTTGGTTGGGAACCCATTACTGCTGGTCTTGTTATTTTTGGTATTTTGACCGTTTATACAGCTCTTTCAGGTGAGGTTGGTGGTCTTTTAACCCAGGCGTTCCAAGGTTTTATCATGGTTCTTGCATCCATCTTTATGATCTTTGCCTTCGTGTCCATCACAGGTGGTTTTGGCAATGTCCTAAATGCAGTGAGTAGTGCACAGGAAGTTGTTGGTACCAATGGCGTAACAAAAGCTATGGGACCTGGATTTCTTGATGCGTGGGGAGTTTTACCTGGCTCGATTTCCTTTACCTGGATGTTGATTCCGATTCTTGGTTGTCTTGGACAGCCTCAGGTCCTTACACGTATGTATGCCATCAAAGACCCAAGGGATTTCCCCAAGGCTGGGCTGGTAACGGCAGTTACCCATACGATTGTTGGATTTGTTGCTGTGGCCGTTGCCTATGGTGCACTTTATCTTGTTGCAACTGGAAAAGTACAACCTCTTGAATCACCAGACAGTGCATTTTATGTATTCAATGACAATGCAGGAGTCTTTACGCAACTCTTAAGTTATGCTGCTGTATTAGCAGCTGCCATGAGTTCTGCCAGTATGTTCCTTACCAGCTCCTCAACCCTTCTTTCAAGAGACCTGCCTTCTGCTCTGGGAATTCAGATTCCTGCAGATAAGCAGATCAACATTTCCCGCGGCTTTATGCTGGTTCTAGGCTTAATCTCCATTGTCGTATCCATCTATTCATCAGAATTGGTGGCGATTTTGGGAACCTTTGGATGGGGAACGTTAGTATCTGGAACCTTCCCTGTTTTTGTAGTGGGTCTCCTTTGGGAAAGAGCCAATGAGAAAGGTGTTATGATAGGAGTAATCGTATCTCTTGCACTGAACATTCTGTCTTTAACGAACTTTAAGTGGCCTGGAATTCTTCCTGCATACTTTAACATCACGGCGATTTCTGTTGCCCTAACGATTCTTATTTCTCTACTTACGCCAAAGCAAAAATTGGATAGCAAACTCGAAAAAGTCCTCAAGTTATAAAGGAGCTCAACATGATCGGAAACTGGATTGGAAATTATGCTTATTTTCGATCGCGGATTGATTCTACCAAGGAAGTCGTAATCGATCTGGATGAAAAGAAGGGATACACGTTTAAAGACCTGGATGAGCGGGCGAATCAACTTGCCCATGCATTGAAGGAAAAACTCCAGATTAAACAAGGTGATCGTATTGCCTTTCTGTCAAGAAATCGCATCGAGTTAATTGACGCCTACTATGCAACGGGGAAAACAGGGACCATCTTTGTACCCTACAATGCTCGATTATCAGCTGAAGAATTGACCCAGCTTGTCCTAAAAGAAGGCCCAAGGGTGCTCTTCTGTGAAGATGTATTCCTTGAGACTGCCAAGTATGTCATGGAGCATTCTTCCTTGGAAAAGCTTGTTCTTCTCCCCAATGGTGACTCCCATGAAGAGGATTATGCGACTTTTGTAGGCGATATGCCAAAGGATGCAATCAGCTGTAACCAAAAGCCAGAAGACATTCATATGATTATTCATACTGGAGGAACCACGGGACTTCCCAAAGGGGGACTGATCTCCTATCAAACAGAGCTCTACAACTCCTTTAACGAGATCTGTACATGGGGACTGAATCATGAAGAAAAGACGCTTTTGCTTCTTCCGCTTTTCCATACAGGTGGTTGGAATCTCTTGACCTTACCACTGCTACATGTTGGGGGAACGCTGTACATCAATCGACAGTTTGATCCAGCACTAACCCTGGATGTGGTTGAAGAAGAAAAACTAACATGTCTGTTTGGTGCTGCCACCATTTTTCGCATGATGGTAGAAGTTCCTGAATTCGAGAAGAAAGATTTAAGTAGCCTAAAATGGATGATGGCTGGAGCCGCCCCAACACCACTAAATATCATGGAGATCTTCTGGGACCGAGGCATTAAATTTGTGCTTGGTTATGGCATGACCGAAGCTGGCCCAAATAATCTTTCATCACCGCCTCAGTTTATGACGGATCAATTGATGCGCGATAAATATGCATCGGTTGGAAAGCCAATGTATCTTAGCTTGGTAAAACTCGTGGATGAGCAAGGAAAAGAAATCCTTGAACCTCATGTTCCTGGAGAACTTCTCTGGAGTGGACCACAGATCTTCTCGGGATATTGGGAGAATGATGAAGCAACAGAAGAAACTCTCGTTGATGGTTGGGTTCATACAGGAGATATGGCTGTTGTGGATGAGGAAGGCTTTTATTACATTGTGGGGCGAAAGAAAAACATGTTTATTAGTGGAGGAGAAAATGTCTTTCCTCCTGAAGTGGAACTCGCTCTTTATGATTTGCCAGAGATTCACGAATGCTGTGTGATTGGTGTTCCAGATGAGAAATGGGGAGAGGTAGGCAAAGCAGTACTTTCCTTTAAACCTGGGATGCAACTCACAAAAGAAGAAATAAAAAGCCGACTATCAGAGAAACTGGCCAAATACAAAGTGCCTAAGTACTATACCATTGTTGATGAGGTACCAAAGAGTAATGTGGGAAAAATTGTGGTGTCACAAGTGGAAAAACTCTATGGTCAACCACAGGATTAGGAGAAGACTGTGTCTAAGAATGTAGTAGGTATTCGAAGGATAGGACTGTATTTTCCTCCGGAAATTAGAGATAGTAAATTTATCAGTGATGCTTCGGGAATCCCCGAAGAGGTGATTCGCGAGAAATTTGGAATTACTCAGGTACACAAAGCTGGTGATGGAGACAGTGTCAGTGCCATGGCAGTAAAAGCGGCAAAGGAAGCACTGGGAGACATTCCAGCAGAAGAAATTGATCTTATTGTGTACTGTGGGAGTGAATTCAAAGACTATTATCTATTTAACTTGGCTTCAAAAGTCTCCTATGAACTGGGTGCACATGGTGCTCAGTGTTTTGAGATCCACAGTCTTTGCTCGGCAGGCGTCTACAGTCTTAAGGTTTTAAAGAGCATGATGCTTCAGGATGATTCGTTGAAGAAAGCACTTCTCATCTCTTCCTCAAGGGAAGGAGACTTGATTAACTACACAGATCAGTCCAGTCGCTTTATGTTTAATTTTGGTGATGGAGCAGCAGCGATTCTCCTGGAAAAGGGATACACAAAGAACGTCATCCTTGAAACCGACATGATTGTTGATGGGAGCTTTGCTGAAGATGTTTGTGTTCCTGCGGTGGGTTCCGAAAATTTTGCGGGACTTCAACATGCACCCATGGAAGACTTCTACTTGAGGGTGATGGATACCCAAAACATGAAAGAACGATTGGATCCGATTACCTTAAAGCATTTTCTGTCTGTTATCAAAGGCGCCGTTGAAAAGAGTGGCTACGGAGTGGAAGACATTAAGTTCTTGGCACCACTCTTTATGAAAAAATCAATTTCTGACTTTATTTTAAGTGAACTCGGAATGGACGAGGATCGTACCTTTTTATTGGACTCCTATGGACATGTTCAGTCGGCGGATGTCTTTATCTCTGTCAAAAAAGGAGAAGAAGCCGGAAGAATAAAGGATGGGGATCTAGTAGTGCTTGTGGCTGCTGGTACTGGCTATAGCTGGGCCGCAACAGCCCTAAAATGGGGAAATTATGAGTAAATGCATTCCTTATGAAGACATACAACCTGGGGATACTGCTGAGATGAGAGTTTTTATAAGCGATAAAGAAGTAAAAGAATTTTCCGAACTAATCGGTGATCATGACTCCTTCCATGTGAGTGAAGAAGCGGCACGACAGACACCCTTTAAAAAACCCATCTGCCATGGAATTCATCTAAGTGCCTATATTTCAAAACTCTTGGGTACGGAGTTACCTGGCTTCGGTTCGATCTATCTGGAACAGAACTTAATCTTTAAACAACCTGTCTACATGAACGAGTGTATCCTCCTTCGTGTAGAGGTTTTGGAAAAGCTGGGGAAACGTCGTCTTAAGATGAAAACCTCAGTCTACAATGTCGGAAGAGAACTAGTCATAGATGGTGAGGCAATCGTACTATGCCATCGGTAAGAAGGATAACATGAAAGTAGTAGCAATATCAGGAAGCCCCAGAAATCCTGGAAATACAGTAACTTATCTTAATGCTGTACTAGAAGGCATAAAAGGCCAAGGGATGGAGACATCACTTATCAGTCTGGCTGGCAAAAACATATCTGGTTGTACAGGTTGTTATGGATGCGTAGAAGCAAAAGAATGTGTTGTAAAGGATGATTTCCAAGAAGTCTTTCAAGCCATGGTTGAGGCTGATGCCATTCTTCTTGGCACACCTGTCTACCATGGATCCATGACGGCTGAACTAAAAGCAGTTCTAGATCGAGCAGGCTTTAGTGGTCGATGGGCGAACAATCCCATGAAAGAGAAAGAAGAAAGTTACACCTGGGGTGGTTGTGTTTTCTCAGGAAAAATCGTCGCACCTTTGGCGGTAGCAAGACGAACAGGCCAAGTCTTTGCCTTGGCAGAGCTCCTTGTTTGGGCCAATGTAAATGATTGCATTATCCCTGGAAATACCTATTGGAACATGGGTGTTGCCGGAAAAGGTGGAGCCAAGGATGCCCTAGAGGATAAGGAAGCTCTTAGCATTATGGATGGTTTAGCTCAAAGAATTCTCCATCTATTGGAGAAACTCAATCAGTAAAGGATAAGAAATGAGACTGAAAAACAAAGTAGCCTTAATCACCGGAGGAGCTAGGGGACTAGGTCAGGCCATGGCTGAACTCTTCAGTGACGAAGGTGCTAAGGTCATCGCATTGGATCGTGAAGCACTTACTTACCAGAAAGAAAATGTACTTTTTATGGAGTGTGATGTAACTCATGCCCCTAGCTGCCAGGACGTGGTGGAGAAGATAGTAAAGGAATTTGGCTCCATTGATGTCTTGGTCAACAATGCTGGGATTACACGAGATGCATTAACCCATAAGATGACAGATGAAGCTTGGCAGAGTGTCATCGATGTAAACCTAACTGGAGTGTTTAATCTCACGCGCTATGTAGGCGAGTGGATGATGGAGCAGGGAAAAGGCTCCATTATCAACATTTCCTCTGTAGTAGGAACCTATGGGAACATTGGGCAGATTAATTATGCCGCCACCAAAGGAGGCGTCGTGTCCATGACCAAAACCTGGGCAAAAGAATACGCAAGAAAAGGTGCTGCAGTCCGTGTTAATGCCATTGCTCCAGGTTATACCATGACCGATATCTTAAAGACGGTTCCCCAGGAATTGTTGGATCGTTTTGCGAAAATGACCATGCTGGGTCGTTTGGGAGAGCCTAAGGAAATTGCCTATGCAGCCCTGTTTTTAGCTAGCGATGAAGCCTCCTATGTGACGGGGCAAGTCTTAGGAGTCGATGGGGGCATGCGTTTGTAGTTTGCTCTTTGAACAAGAAAAACATCCTTTTTTAACTTTAATCAAGATATAAAGAAAAGACCTCCTTGGCAGTTTTGCCAGGGAGGTCTTCTTCAGCTCTCTAACTTAATTTTATTAAAGGGTAGCTCTTAGCCGAAGATTTTCAGTCTTTCTTCTGTAGGAAGTTTATCTTTGGCTTCGGGTTCGCTTAAAATACGACCGAAGGGCATTTGAGCAACCAGTTCAAGATTTTCATCGAGATCATAGTCTTCTTTTACCCACTCATCAATCACTGGATTGTAGTGTTGTAGACTAGCGCCTAGTTCTTCGTTGCGAAGAGCAACCCATAGATTGATTTGAAGCATGGCGTTCTCATGAGCGGACCATTGTGTAAAATGATCAGCATAGGATGGGAATTGGTCTTGCATGCCTTTGACGATTCTCTTATCAATGAAGTAGAGGATGCTTCCTTTTGCGTCGTGGAAACCTTTGAATTTGGCTTCATCGATTTTGTTATCGAAGGTTGCGTTTACTTTGTTCCAGAATTTTCTGTGCTCAT
>CAMFGQ010000071.1 GCA_945950065.1 uncultured Clostridia bacterium | reverse complement strand
TTCCTAATGAGTTTTAACTTTTTGGACTGTTGCACTTAATATTACAATCTATCTCTAAAAAAATAATGACCTATCTAGTTCATTTTTTAAAATGTTTTACAAAGTCTTAGTTATTGCTATACTACATGAACTTTGAGAAAAATCAGTCCTGTTTCGCTGTAGCATAAACATAGATCCCCTTCTTTCCGAAAGACCTGTTGCAAAGAAAAGGAAAAAGGGTATACTATTCTTCATATTAGAGGTGGAGATGAAAAATACGAAGAAGATTCTCTTCTTGCTTCTTGTTTTGCTCCTTCTGCTTACTTCTTGTTTTTCTAAGCAAGCTCAAGTAGAGGTAGTAGACCCAAAGGACAACACAAAGCAAGAAGAAAATATAATTGAAGATCAAGAGACTGGTGGAACAAGCAAAGAAGAAGTCGCTGCATACATCCATGAACATGGAAAGCTTCCCGATTACTATATTACAAAGAAGGAAGCAGCCAAATTAGGATGGGAAGCCAGTAAAGGAAATCTCTGGGAAGTTGCACCTGGGAAAAGCATTGGTGGAGATACTTTTGGCAATCGCGAGGGACTCCTACCTGATAAGAAAGGCCGCAAATGGTTTGAATGCGACATTGACTATCAAGGTGGTAGACGCGGGCCAAAACGCATTGTCTTCTCCAATGATGGACTCATATACTATACTTCCGATCACTATAAAACCTTTGAGGAGATCATAATTAATGAAGATCCTTCTTGATGGGCGTAGAATGGGGAGCCCGGCTGAAGCCCATAACTATTTGAAAGAAGCCATGAATTTCCCTGATTATTATGGAGAAAATTTAGATGCACTATGGGATATGCTCACAACCATTGATCATCCCATCTTTGTTGTGCTGAACTTTTCGGGAAGAATGCGTGAAAGTCTCGGCGAATATGGTAAAAAGTTAATTTCTACCTTTAAAGAGGCTACCCGCGAGAATCCCAATCTGCACTTTAGCGAAAAAAAGTGGCGGTATTTTTAACCCGTGTTATTCTGTGCTATACTAGTACTACAAATGAGGAGGTCAATATGGATAAATTTGTCGTAGAAACCTCTCCCAATTTGCAAGGAAGTATTCGAGTTAGCGGTGCCAAGAACTCCGTTCTCATTATTATGGCTGCTAGCTTACTTGCTGAGGGGGAATGTGTAATCGAGGATGTCCCCAATCTTTTGGATGTCCACGTGATGATTGATCTATTAAGAAGTTTAGGATCTGAAGTCCATTATGATATAGAAAAAGAACAACTTACCACTAAAGTCATTGATCCAACCATTACCGATGCAAGCTATGAACTCACCAATCGCATGAGGGCAAGCATCGTGGTTATGGGTCCTCTTCTTGCAAGAAGAAAGCGTGCCAATGTAGCTCTCCCAGGAGGATGTCCCATTGGTGCACGACCCATTGACCTTCACCTAAAAGGCTTTAGACGCCTAGGTGTCAATGTGGAAATTGGTCATGGCTATGTAGAGGGCCGCGTAGATGGGGATATGCACGGAAATACCATTTACTTAGACTTCCCCAGTGTTGGAGCTACAGAAAACATCCTTATGGCTGCTACCCTGGCCAAGGGTACAACCATCATTGAAAATGCTGCTCAAGAGCCCGAGATCACTGATCTCGCTAGTTTTCTTACAAAAATGGGTGCCAACATTTCAGGTGCTGGTACATCAACCATCCGTATCAAGGGTGTTGAAAAACTAAAAGGAGTGCGCCATCAGGTCATTCCTGATCGTATTGAAGCAGGTACCTATATGGTAGCCTCAGTCATTACGAAGAGTAAGATCTTTGTCGACAACGTTCTCCCAACCCACCTTCGTCCTCTGATTTCAAAACTCGAGGAGGCAGGCGTCATCATTACTCCTGAAGGGAATGGACTTTATGTCGATGCCAGAAATGGCTATAAGGGAGTAGACATTACAACTTTACCCTATCCAGGATTTCCCACGGATATGCAGGCTCAATTTATGGCCATGCTGACGGTCTGTGAAGGTGTCCATCGTATTCGCGAAACCATTTTTGAAAATCGCTTTATGTATGTCAATGAGCTGATGCGCATGGGCGCAAAGATTAACATCGATGGTTCTTCTGCCATGGTTTCTGGTGTCAACCACCTAGAAGGCGCTCAAGTTAAAAGTACAGACCTACGTGCAGGTGCTGCTTTAATCCTGGCCGGTCTTGTTGCCAAAGGGAAAACAGAAGTGTTTGAAATCCATCACGTGGATCGAGGTTTTGTCAGCATTGAGAAAAAGCTCCAAAGCATCGGAGCTAACATCAAACGCGTTCAAGGATAAGAAGAGAGTAGTCTCTTCTTTTTTTCTAAAGCAAAAGAGGTAGTAGACAATGAAGAAAATTGGTTTTGTCTTGGAAGGAGGAGGGACCAGAGGTGCCTATCAAGCAGGTGCTATCAAAGCCCTCTATGAAGCTGGCATTAAACCCACAACCATTACAGGTACCAGCATTGGAGCCATGAATGGTGCTCTTTTGGCATGCAACAAACTAGACCGAATGTTGGAACTCTACGAGGAATTTCATCCCAACATGCTCTTTAATCTAAGCGAGGATTCTCTTGCCTGTCTTGGCGTTCCAGAATTCACGATCTCTAGCTTGCCTCAATTGACCAGGGTCATGTTTTCTTCTCTTCGTGAGGGAGGTGTGGACATTGAACCACTAAAAAAACTCATCGAGAGTGAGATTGATGAAGAGGTACTTAGGTCCAGTGAAATTCAATTAGGCATTGTAAGCCTAGGAGTACCGAGGATATCCCCACTAGAGCTCTATGTAGATGAGATACCGAAAGATAGAGTGCATGAATACATTTTAGCAAGTGCTTACTTACCCTTCTTTCGTGCAGAAGAACGCCGCTACTTAGATGGGATGTTTGTGGACAATGTTCCCTTATCCCTATTGGCAAGAAAAGGTCCCTTTGATCACATTTATATCCTGCGTTCCCATAGTGGAGAAGAGCCAAGAAAAGAATGGCTTAAGGAAAATATTACGGTGATTTCGCCCAGTAGAAATGTCGGCAGAGGCTTTGAACTGAATCTTGAAAAGATTCGGGACAATGTACAGATGGGTTATTTTGATGCTCTACGCCTTCTAAATGGGTATAAGGGCAGTAGCTATTGTTTTTACTCTTTGCCGGATTTCTTTGCGGAGTTTTTTAAAGAAGAAACCTTTCAGAGGATCAAAGGACAATTCTCTCTGCGAGAGAATTATGATGCAAAGCGCTATGTATATGAAGAGTTCTTACCTGGCATTGCTCGAGCCTTAGGTTTAGATGCCTCTTCTGGTTATGATGAGATTTTTGTAAAGCTGTTTGAAACCGGGGGTCTTTATATGGGGATTACCCCCTATAAGGTATATGAATTTGATGAATTTATTGTAGAATTAAAGAAGAAAGTGATGGAGAAAGAAATGGACTGGGGAGTGAAGGATCTCGTCTTTGGTGAAGTAACCAAAGTGACCAAGGGATGGTTAGGGGATCTGGAGAGACTGGTCCTGATGAGTGTAGAATTATTGATAGGAGGAAAAAATGAAAAGATTTGAACAAGAATTGATGGATCCTCAATATGATGATGCTTACCATGATGCCATGTTGGCCCTAGATCGTGACGAAAAATATGATAGTTATTATAAGAGTTTAGAGTTTGGTACGGCAGGAATTCGTGGTAAACGTGGGGTAGGGCCTAATCGTATGCACATCTATCAAATTCGAAGGGTCAGTGATGCTTTTGCCTCCTACCTCTTGGAGCAGGATGAACACCCCAGTTGTGCTATTGCTTTTGATTCTCGCCATGGTTCCATGGAGTATTCCCGTGAGACAGCCGTTACTCTAGCAAGTCGTGGCGTAAAGGTCTATTTGTTTAGAGAATATTCCAGTACACCAGAACTGAGCTTTGCTATTCGCAATTTGGGAACAACAGGTGGTGTTGTCATTACGGCTAGTCATAATCCTCCTGAGTATAATGGTTATAAAGTGTATCATCGAACAGGCAGACAGCTTCTTGACGAAGAAGCCCATCGCGTCATGGAATTCTTAGAAAAGCAACCCAGTACCCTGCGCAATAATAGTTATAAAAATCTGATCGAAGCAGGGATGATCGAATACATTTCCAACGATGTGCTTTCCCAGTATGATGAAACCATCTTAAAGAGTGTGAAGAAAACAGCTGAAGTACCCTTGAAAGTCGTCTATTCAGCCCTTCATGGTGTTGCTGGAAGAGCAACAGAGACTGCCCTTACCGCCATGGGAATTGATCTCATTAAGGTAGAAAGTCAGTTTGCACCTGATGGAGACTTTCCTGAGGCCCATTCACCTAATCCCGAAAATCCAGAAGTCTTTGAAAAGGCCATTGAACTGGGTGAAAAAGAAGGAGCTGATCTCCTTCTTGCCAGTGATCCCGATGGTGATCGTTTAGGAGCCCTTGTTCTCCATAAAGGTGAGTATAGAAGCTTAAGTGGAAATGAAATTGGACTACTGATGGCAGAATATCTTCTGAGCATTGAAGAAAAAGGGGAGATCATCACCTCCATTGTCAGTAGTTATCTCTTAGATGATCTGGCAAGATACTATGGAATCAAAGTGACAAGAACTTTGACCGGATTTAAGTATATTGGGGAGAGAATCAACAAAATCTACGATTTCCTCTTGGGCTTTGAAGAGAGCTACGGTTATCTCTCCTTAAATCATGTCCGTGACAAAGATGCCGTTCAAGCGGCAGCTCGCCTCTGTGAAATGGCAAGGGTGTACAAAGAAGAAGGAAAGACACTGATTGATGTGTTAGAAGAACTTTATGCACGCATCGGTTATGAGAAGAACGGACAGATTGTCTTCACCTTAGAAGGTGCTTCTGGTGCTGAGCAGATGGCAAAAATGATGGCTGAGTATAGAGAAAACCCCATGCTTAAGCTGGCTGGTCGTGATATACTAAAGACCATTGACTATATGGAGTCTATGACGGGTTTACCCAGGGCCAATGTCCTCATGTGGTTTTATGAAGGGGGGCACTGGTTAGCCTTTAGACCCTCTGGCACAGAGCCAAAGTTAAAGATCTACATTGGAGCTAGGGGAAGGTCAAAGGAAGAAGTTGAAGAAATTTATGAAAGGATCGTACAGGAGCTACAGCAGTAGCTCCTCATTATTGAACTATGGAAGTATTTAATCGTGTACTGGCACTCTTTGTTGTGATGGTTGTTGGAGCTATAGCAGGAAAAATCGGCTTAGTGAGTGAACATTTTAGAAGAGATTTATCCCATTTTCTTGCCAAAATTGCTCTCCCTATGTTTCTACTCAATAACATGCTTTCTGGCCATGGGGTTGATCGTTTGGTACAAGGTCTTCCCATGTTGCTTATTGCCCTTGGCGTCTATGTCTTATCTATCCTCTTAGCAGGTCTTATAGGAAAGCTATTAAAGGTATCCCCAGAGAAGTTACCTGCCTATAAATTCTCCATGATCTTTTCAAACATGGGCTTTTTAGGACTTCCTGTACTGGATGCTGTCTTTGGCAGTGAAGGTGTCTTTTATGGAGCACTTTTTGTACTGGTAGCTGATACCATGATGTGGACCTATGGGGTTTATCTTTTCAAAGGGTCCAGTGGAGAAGGCTTTCATCCCAAAGAAATCATCACGCCTAATCTCGTTGCTATTCTCTCGGGGATTGTGCTTCTGGTTCTCGGTGTAAAGCTCCCTGTCTTTTTAAGCTTACCCGTAGGACTGATTGGAGGGATGACACCTGCACTTTCCATGGTAGTATTAGGACTAATGCTCTCAGAAATGCAAGCAGAGGATATCTACCAGGGACCTCTGACCATTCTTTCGGGTCTCTATAGACTTCTCCTCTTGCCGCTACTGATCTATGCAATTCTGAAGCTTTTGGGATTCAGTGATTATCTCTTACTTGTTCCAGTTATTATCAGTGGTATGCCTGTAGCAGCTATGGGAGCTGTTCAGGCAGCCAACTATGGTAAAGACTTTAAGACCATGGTGGGACTAATAGTCTCCAGTACACTCTTAAGTCTTCTGATGATTCCTTTGCTTTTAAAGATCCTTCTTTAAATAATCTCTCAGGGTGGTGTTTAAGAGAGCCAAGATAATGTATGTCTTTGCATGTAAAGATAGCAAAAAGCCGCTGCTAAGTAGCGGCTTTTGTTATGGCAAGAAATCGAAAAGACTGAGTTGTTCTGGAGAAAGAGCTGTTAAATGAAGCTTTTCCTCATAGGGCTTAAGCATAGCAAGAGCTGAGGGTGTATCAAAGAGATAATCAGATAATTGTTCAGGCTGAAGCAAGACAGGCATACGGTGGTGGATGGCCTTAATCTGCTCATTGGCTTCTGTGGTGATGATCACAAAGCGTTTGCCCTGAGGAGAGTCCAGTAGAAGGCCAGCCATGGTCATCATGGGTTCCATGTTAACTTGGTACTTTACCTTGCTGTGTTTCCACTCGTAGTAGCTCTTGGCTGGTATTAAACAGCGCTGCTCGATGATGGCATGGGAGAACATGGGCTTAGTGGTAATGGTCTCGCTTCGTGCGTTAATCACCAGGTTTTTATTCAGTGGATAACCCCAGTTGGCCTGAGATAGTCCTTCCTGCGTAATGATGGGCAGTTTTTGAGAGGGAAAAGCTTCCTGAGGCTCAAAGGTTGTTGTTACCTTGGGGGCAATCTTTTCGATAGCTTCGCGATAGTCAGCTAGATCAAACTCGGTTAATCCAGCTTCAAAACGTCCACACATTAGGCCCTCCTATATTGGGGTGGGATTACTTCTTGTTCACCTAGATGTCGCCCTAGTGCATGGACGAAGTAGGGGTTACGAAGAAGTTCGCGTCCCAAAAAGATAAGGTCTACTCTTTCATTCTCAATGATTTCGGTTGCCAGATCTATGGTTTCAATCAATCCTCCACCGATGGTGGGGAGATCACAGGACTGTTTTACAATCTCGGCAAGAGGTATTTGATAGCCAGGAAAAACAGGTGGTTTCACTGGCGTAACGCCACCACTGGAAACATGGATGGAATCTACACCGAGATTTTTCAAGTGACGAGATAATTGAATGAGGTCATTTTGGCTTAGACCATCATCATGCCAGTCGCTGGCAGAGATTCTCACTTGAAGTGGTTTTTCTTCTGGCCA
>CAMFGQ010000070.1 GCA_945950065.1 uncultured Clostridia bacterium | reverse complement strand
CAAATGAAACTGAAGGGATTTGGCAAAGACCTCAATGATCTCTTCATCCGTCTCCATCGCATAACTGGTGTTAAAGGATTGATCCAGAACTAAGTCTCCTTCTTCACCTTGAAAGAATCCCTTCGCTGCATAATGTTTTGTGGACAAAGAGGGATAGAAGCTACGGATCAGCCTTCCACTTCCAAAGTCTAGCAGAAAAGCCACAGGCTTTTCGCCACCATTTCGAATGACCAAGAGGCGATTGGATCGCTCATCATAAAGATGCTGATCATAGCTACTAATCGAGATCTGGTCAATCACTGGATCCATGTCCTGATAGTCAATCTTATCCCCTTTTGCAATGAAACCCGATCGATTATAGATACCTCTATACTCTTCTCCTTCCATCCATAGGACCTCTCCTGGGAGTTCTTTTAGGAGCTCTCCGCTTTCAAGGGAGTAGAGATAGGATCTGCCCTGGGCATAGTAGAGAGAGACCTGCTCTGCGTTCTTACCGATATGAATCCGCGTAAGATAATTGAATAGGGGTATTCTTAGCTCCTCCTCTTTACCATCAAGAGTATAAAAACGCAGATCTCCGTCTTGTTTTGCTACAGCTAGTTTCTGTGAATCCGGCGTAAAACTAAGCAGATATTGACCTGATTCTACTGGAATTTGTTGTTCTTCTCCACCCGTCAAATCAAAAACGCGAATAAAGTGACGGTTCCCAGACTCTC
Organism: uncultured Clostridia bacterium; assembly: GCA_945950065.1. GTDB lineage: Bacteria > Bacillota > Clostridia > Peptostreptococcales > Acidaminobacteraceae > DTU036. The sequence goes on along the minus strand of CAMFGQ010000070.1, from coordinate 6,636 downwards.
CGATTTCGTAGTCATGGATAGCAAGCCACTTACCGTCATCACTCAGAGTAAATTTCGTTTCATCCAAAACTCGTTTGGGGGAATAGGTCAGAACTTCTTTTGCAATGTCTTTTTCTTTTTTCATGGTTTCTGTATCCCAGAGGAATAGATTTTCTTTACCTAGAAACAATACCTTCTTCCCTTGGGGGCTTACACTGACTATCTGTCCATCTATCCCATCCAGTGAGAGTCTACTCTCCAAATCTACATAGTAGACCTCTTTACTCGAAGGAGAAGAGAGATAGAGACAATCTCCCTTTTCATTAAACTGGATTTGATTGGGGCTAGCGCCATGCAAATCAATTCCGCTATCAAGCATCCCTCCATCTTTCCACAGAGCAAGCTTGCCTCCTTCAAGATACACAGCAAGAATTCCCGTCTCATGGTGGAGGATCATGTCTTTAATGATGCCCTCTTCAAAATGAGTTGACCTGAGTTCTTCGCCAGTACGACTGTCCACTTCTCTGATGATGGTGTTGTCAGCATAGTAGAAAACAGAACCGTCTTCTTTTTCTCTAAAGGTCCGTTCTTGTCCTTGCCAGTAGCGCATGTCTATGCTGTAGAGAGTTTCTCCACTTTCAATGGCGATTTTATGCAAGGAGGATTTCGTGCGCATGAAGAGACTCTCTTCGTCTGCGGCAAAGCGAAGCATCACAATCTCTTTTCGATCCTCTTTATCAAGAGGCTCTAGATAGTCTTTTTCCCATTTAGCTGTCTTGAAGTTATAGAGATGTGCATAGCTTCCTAAACCTGGATAGAAAAGCACCAGCATTTTTTCTCCATCCTTGCTGATGTTGACTTCACGAACATTAGGGGTGGTCTCTACGATCTGCTGTTCATCTCCTGAGAGGTTTTGTTTAATCAACTGGAGGCTTTTTGAGTCTCCTCCTCCAAGGAAAAAGGACTCTCCATCGGTTGAAAAACGAAGGAGTTGTGGTACTCCGGGTAGATTAATGCTACGTAGGATTTTTTTGGTGGACATATCCCAAAGATGAACCACGTTATCGAAGCCACCTGATAATAGATACTTACCATCAGGAGAAAAGGACACGATCTTCACTTGTTCTTGATGACCTTCCAGCTTGTGAAGGAGTTCACCCGAGGAGGAGTCAAAAAGACCAAGTCCATCATTGCCTAGGCCCACGGCAAGCAGTCCATCCGCCTCACTTACATCAATATAACTGTAGGTGTTATTGGTATCAATTCTGGTACGAAGGGAGGCTGAAACAGGATAGAGTGCATCACTAAGTAGGCTCTGATGCTGCTCTTTTAGGAGTTGATAATGCTCCATTTTTTCATCTAGGGGGCCCATGGCTTCCTTAGCTACTAGAAGAGATTTGATTTTATCACCCTCATTGAGAAGTTCTCTTCCTCGTTGTAATAACATAGTACTGCTTGTTTGAATAGCTTCTCTTCGCGCAACATTCTCTTTCTGATAAGCCCTGAGCATAAATAATCCAAAGATTAAAAACAGTGCCGAAAAGAAGGCACTAATCTGAAGATAGAGTTTGTTCCTCCTCTCCTTATCTCTTTGTCTTAAATCGCCATAACTACACCCCAAAATAGCCGCCATAACGCGGTACTTTTCATTCTTTAAGAGATCGAGACTCTCCTTGGTTAACCGTTTTAAGCGGTCTGGTTCCTCTTGCTCAAGTTGGGCATAGCCCGGGAAGTTCTTACTCTGTACTTCTGGTGGACGTAATTCTGCAGCAAGGAGTTCTAGAGGCTCTTCACGAAGCTCTCCATCAATCACCACCTTTTTCTTTAACTCCTTCATGGGCTGTGAAAAAGATTCCCAAGGTTCACCTTCAATCAGCACAGAAAGGATGCGTTCATCGCCATGAAGTTTACGAAAGAGCTCCACTTCTTTGGTACACCACTGAGAAAGCGGTGTCCGCTTGGAGCTAATAACAATAAGATAATAGCTGTTTTCAAGGGCGTCTTGGATGGAGTCAGAAAGATCCTTGGCAGAGAGCTCTTCCCGGTCTCGAAACACCCTAAAGTTTGGTGCTTTGCCCTCTTCATAAAATTCTTTAGGTGTCTTGAAGGTCTCAATGGCTTTATGAAGAGCAGCAGCAATGGAAGCATCAGGCTCCACATGACGATAACTGATAAAAGCAGTGTATTTATACTCACTTCGTTTTTTCATATCATTCTCCAAAGAGACTTAGGACACTGATGAGGTCATACTCGGGATGGCACTCAAAGAAGGCCTCCTCCATCAGAAACTCCCAAGAACAATTTAGACAAGGATGGGTTTTCTTTTCTTCATTCTTCACCTGACCTTGACGAAAACCCAGGGCATAATAACTGTAACACCACCGAATATGTTCTAGTTCACTTAAGGCTCGTAAGTGAGGATACTTCCCAAAATACTCCTCTAACCCTTCTTTAAAGGCCTCCCCCTCTCTCTGCTGGGTAAGCTGAATAAACTCTTTTTCTCGTTCCTTTGTTTTCTCTTTCAGTGTCTCTTTGTCTTCTCCTGTTATAGCCAATACAAGGGCTTCTTTTACATCTCGATGTGCTGCAGAGAGCCTAGAAGAAGCCTTCTTTGTAGGCGATAATGCCTCCCAATTGCTTCCCCCACTTCCAAGCACCGAGGCCACCTCGTCATATCGCCGGTTAAACGCCATAGCTGCTTGGTCTAAACTCTCACCAAGGACAACTCTTGCATTCATGACTTGATCTAGTGCACCATAGAAACGTAGCTTGGGATAGAGGATTTTCAGTTCCCCAAGATCCAGTTTCTCTTGGTTATAAAAGGCAATGGGCAGGTCCTTCTCAAGACCATTGAGAACCTCAAGATTCTTTAAGGGATCATGATGATTCAAAAAGGCTGCAGTGATGTTCCCTGAAAGTTCAGCCATGGCTTCTCTAAAGCCTCGTCTACCGGGAACAGTAGAAATGGGGTGAATCTCTATGGCCTGTTCAAGCATGGGGTTGCTGTAGAGAAAATCACCTACTCTTTGCTCTGCTGCTTCATCAAGGAGACTGATCTTGATCTTGCCTCGTTTCACAACAAAATCATTGATGCTGCGCAACATGAGTTTTTCAGAAAGGGCATTAAAGGTATACAGAAGCAGATGGACCTGGGGGATCTCCTCAAGGAAGTCCTCTTTTTGCTCAAGTCCTTCAAGCTGTTTTGCAAGAAAATGAACTGCTCCACCACCAGAGAGTAGGAGATCTAAGCTTAGGCTATTCTGATCAAAGAAATGGAGATCCAAATACCCCAGACTTTCTTCCTTTTTCTTTCTTGCTTCCACTGTCTTCATGACATAGTCCATCAGTGCGGGACTTGAAATACGAAGATGAACCTTGGTCCTTTCCTTCAGACGCATAAGAGGCAGCATGGTCATAAAGAGTTGGTAATTCAGTCTTTGTTCTTTTTCTATAAAGAGGACATGGCCGCTTTTAGATAGGCGGATCTGTCGAGCAAAGGATTGTCTTTCTTTTAAAGAAAGACTTCTTGGATCTTGAATGTAAACAGCAACACCACTTCGTTCCAGATCTTGCTTTTTTTCATCACTCATGGACTCCGTGGCAACAAGACTTTTCTTCAGTGGATTTTTTTCTTTGTAGAGAGTAGAGAAAAAGGACCTACTCTCTCCGTTGTCGCCAAAGACCAAGAGATGGTCTCCAAAGAGGTTGCGAAACAGATTTCTAAGATGAAGCACTCGATTGGTAAGGGCAGTCAGCACCAAGGCACTGGTAAGGATAGGTGCTAACCATTTGGCAATTTCATAGCTGAGACTCACATCCGCCGTAGCGATCAGGGGTGGAGCAAAAAGATAAAGCTTCATCGTCCCATAAAGCATGGCTGAAACCAGCTGCCAATCTTGGCTAATGATGGGTCGATAGTAGACATAAAGACCATGTACTCCCAAAATAAAGGAGACCGCAAGGAGCAGTAGATAGATCTTTCTCCGATAATAAGGCCATTTTTCACGCATGATATTACCTCAATTTCTGAATAAAGCTGTCTTCTTCATACCCTTGAAAGGTTTATGCTATGCAATGGAGCCCTTCTTCCTTCTGAAAAAACGGCCCTATCTCACTGGAGACAGAGGCCGTTTCTTCAGATCTAAGTTATACTCAATTCATTCTCTACCTGTTTCTATTAGGAACGCTGCTGATAATCCTCATCAATGGTCCTCTTCCACTCACCACAGAGTACTCCTTGGCTACGAAAGCCACTCACTGCTTCGTTGATGGCATGAAAGTTTGCCTCAACACCCATAGCATCATTGTGGTAATTCGCAGCATGTCTAGGGTCAATCCCATAGCTAGCTGCAGTGGTTGGAGCATCAATGTTCGCCCCCAGGAAAATGAACTCCCATCCTTTCTTCTTTTGGGCTTCAATCAGTTTTTTGAGCATCTCTTGACTAAATTCCTTGCTGGAGTTCTCATAGCCATCGGTGATGATGACAAAGATCACTTGCTCTGATGGTGTTTCTAAAAAACTGTTTTCTTCCACTTTTTGGATGTTGATGATGGTCTTTCCCAGGGCATCTAAAAGCGCTGTCCATCCTCTAACATAGTACTCTTTTTTTGTCAGGGTAGGGATGTCCTGTATAGGAATACGATCATGGAGAAGTTCATAACGATCATCAAAGAGGACTGTGGTAACAAAGACTTCACCCTCTTCTTTTCTTTGCTTTTCAATCATTCCATTAAAGCCACCAATGGTATCAGTCTCCAGTCCTCCCATGGATTGACTACGATCAAGGATTAGGACGAGTTCTGTTCGTTTTCTTTCTTTCATGGTATCCTCCTTTTTCTTTAGGATACCAAGCCTAGAAAAAGAAAAGGTCGCCTCAAGGGCGACATTTAGAATCCGAGTAGACTCTGATGGAAGGAAAAGAGTGCCTCGTTGATTTCATAGATGTTGTAGTTCTTCTTTTCAATAAAGTAGCGAAGGATCAGATCAAAGGTATTAGCAGAGGATAAAGCATAGCCTGCTCGTTGTAGTAAATCCTCCGTCTCCTCAAGAGTTAAGTGTAGGGCGATGGCAAAAGCAAGGACTGTTGGTTTCGAGGGACTGTATTGGGGATTGTTTCGGATTTTGGAAAAGAGTTTACGATCTACATTCGCTCTTTTGTATACCTCTACATCCTCTAAGCCTCGTTGCTCTATGAGCTCAAAGAGTTTAGGCGTAAAGCCCATCTCTTTATCCTTTACATAGTCAGAAAGAGAACTTCCTTCGAGACTCGCCTCACGAAGCACTCTTTCACTAGCTAACGGACCTTCATAGACCCGGTGCTCCTTCAAATAGCTGAGGATTTGCTCATACTCACTTTCACTAGGAATAATCAGTTCTGAATCAAAGAAGACCATGTAAACATCCATGTCATGTTCTTCAAGAAAGCCTTCAATAACCCCCAGAGCAATCTCCATGGCATCTTGTTTTGGATAACCATAGACACCAGCAGAAATCAGGGGAAAGGCAATGCTTTCCAGCCCTTTTTCCCGTGCCAATTCCAAGGAGTTCTTATAGCAGGAGATGAGAAGCTCTTCTTCACCATGGCCACCACCTCTCCAAATAGGACCGACTGTATGAATCACATAGTCTGCTGGTAGATTGTAGCCCTTTGTTATTTTGGCTTGGCCTGTTTTACACCCTCCTAGGGTTCTGCATTCCTGCAGGAGCTGTGGTCCAGCTGCACGGTGAATGGCTCCATCAACACCGCCACCACCTAACAAACTTTCATTGGCAGCATTAACGATAGCATCAACCTTAAGAGTAGTAATGTCACCTCGTATCAGTGTCAGTGGCATAGGTCTCTCCCTTCACTCGACTGATTAATCGGCGCGTTTGTCGCCAAAGAAAAAGAGTGCAACGGTTCCTGGACCAGTATGGGATCCGATTACCGTGCCTATACTGTTGATCAGGACTTTTCCATCTAGATTAGGAAAGGTTTCTTCAATGAGATCAGCCAAGGCTCTAGCATCATCATAGGATGCGGAATGAGAGATATAGCATTTCCCATTGTAATCCTTACCGCCTTCAGCGTGCTTAATCATTTCTTGTAGTGTTTCTTTAATTACCTTTTTCTTACCGCGAACTTTTCTTCGCGGCATCAACTTGCCCTGATCATCCACGTTCATCAGGGGGCATATCCCCAAAATACTCCCAATGGCTTCTGAGGTTGCGGATATTCTTCCACCGCGTTTTAAATGCGTTAAGTCTGTTGTAAAGAACCAGTGATGTATCCTTAGTTTATTCTCTTCTGCCCAGTCATAGGCCTCTTCGAGGCTAGCTCCTTGGTCCCGAAGATCAGCAAGGGTATCCACCAGCAGTCCATAACCAGAAGACGCACCTAATGAGTCAACAACCCGAATCTGTGCATCTGGATAGGTTTCACGTAGTTGATCGGCAGCAATGACGGCAGCACTGAAACCTCCTGAAATTCCTGATGAAAGTCCCACAAAAAGGACGTCTCGTCCTTCTTTTAGGTAAGGTTCAAAGTGATTGATATGTTCTTGTACATTGGGTTGGGAGGTGCTGGGCATAGCACCCTTAGCAATACGGTCATAGAACTCCTCAAAGGAAATGCTCTTCCCAAAATCATCATCATAATCTTCTTCATCCATATGGAA
>CAMFGQ010000069.1 GCA_945950065.1 uncultured Clostridia bacterium | reverse complement strand
ATGATGCATGCAATAGAAAGCTGTTCGGTCAACATCATTCACTGTTAGGAGGCATTATGTTAGATTATCTTTTTACCGGTGGTCAGGTACTGGACTTTGAGAGTAATGAACTCCGTTCCATTCATCTAGGTATTCAAGATGGAAAGATTTGTTATTTGGGAGAGGAAAAGCCAGCTGCAAAAGAAGTCCTGGAACTGGAGGGAAAAATCATCTCACCCGGTTTTGTCGACATCCATATGCACGAAGAGGAACTTGCTGTTACCGGTGGAGACTATGACATTGCTCTTGCCATGTTGTCCATGGGGGTCACCACAGCAGTGGGTGGAAATTGTGGTAATAACAGACAAAGCATAAAGGAATTCATTGACCATGTAGATCAAAAGGGAAGTCCAGTGAACTACATGAGTTTTGTTGGCCATAATTCTTTGAGACAACGGGTGGGCAACAACAATACAAAAAGAGCATCCACAGAGAAAGAGATTCAGCAAATGAAAGCTCTCCTTGTTGAAGACCTTAAACTGGGTGCTGTAGGCTTGTCCTTTGGCTTTGAGTACGCAACAGGTGCTACCCTTGAGGAAGTACTTGCTTTGACTGAGCCTTTCTGGGGAAGAAAGACCCATCTGCTTTCTGCTCATTATCGCTATGACGCTGATCGCTCCTTAGAAGCCATTGAAGAAATGGTCCAGATTGCCAAGAAAACAGAGATTCCCTTTCTGATTTCTCACCTATCCAGTTGTAGTGCTTTTGGAATGATGGAAGAGACCCTTACCATGATCAGAAACTACATCAAAGATGAAGTGGATCTAGCGGTAGATGCTTATCCCTATGCGGCTTTTAGTACTTTAATTGGATCTGATGTTTTTGAGGATGGTTGCTTAGAACGTTGGGGTGTTGACTATGATGCCATTGAGTTAACAGAAGCACCCTACGAAAACATGCGTTGTACCAAAGAGATCTTTTACGATGCAAGAGAGAATTACCCTGAGATGATCGCCATCGCCCATGTGATGCGTGAGGAAGACATTGGAATTGCACTTGCTGATCCTCTTGTTATGGTGGCAAGTGATGGGCTTTATCGACATCATAAAGGTCATCCACGTGGAGCAGGCACCTTCCCGCGTTTTATTGGTCGCTATTTACGGGATCAGAAGATCATGGACTTTGTAGAGGGAATGAAGAAGATCACTTTAATGCCTGCAGAGAGACTTGGTCTAGAGAATAAGGGTAGAATCGCACTGGGCATGGATGCAGACTTAACCATCTTTTCCCAAGAGGAGATTATGGATCAGGCCGTCTTTGGTGATGGACAGCGCCCTCCTAAGGGAATCGACTATGTCTTTCTTGATGGTGTCATGGTGCTAGAGAAGGGAAAGATCCTGCGTCAAGATAAGGGAAAATTCATTCGAAAAGATTTCTAGAGCTTCGGCTCTACTTTTTTTCGAAGTATGGTACACTAGTAAAAGCGTTTGATTAAGGAGGTTATGATGCCAAAATTCCCAACAGAAGAAATTCTTGCTCTTGCCATCCAGTGGATTCCAAGAATTGTACTGTTTTTTCTAGTCCTCATTATAGGCTTTAATCTTGCATCTAAAGTTGTTCGAATCATGGAACGCAGAAGCAAGGCGAAAAGAATCAATGAGACCAGTCTGAAGTTTTTCCTCAGCATTCTGAAGTTCTTTTTACAGAGTTTAGTGGTGGTCATTGGACTTGGTATTTTGAGTATTCCTATGGCCAGTATTACCGCTGTAATTGGTGCTGCTACCCTATCAGTAGGCCTTGCTCTACAAGGTAGTCTTTCCAATCTTGCAGGAGGACTGGTGATTGTAACCTTTCATCCTTTCCAAGTGGGGGACTTCATTGAAAGCGATGGTCACAGTGGAACGGTGGAAGAGGTTGGTATTCTCACCACTGCACTGAGAACCGTTGATGGCAAAAGAGTGATTCTACCTAACTCACTGGTTAGCTCAACTACCCTTGTTAACTATTCTGCTTATGCTTTGCGAAGGGTGGATGTCCCTGTACTTGTAGATTATGAGAGCAATCTCCCCGAGGTCCAACGAATCCTTAGAAACTTAGGTGAGAGCATTGAGGGTAGTGAAGAAATCAATGTTCCTGTGGTGGCCAACAGTGATAGTGGAGTTGAACTTAGTCTGCGTCTTTGGGTACCTAAAGAGCGTTATTTGGAAACCCTTTATGAGCTTCAATCTAAACTAAAAACGACCTTGGATGAGGCAAAAATAGAAATTCCTTATCCTCATATGAAATTAATCGTTGAAAGAGAGCATGATGAACTATAGTACAAAAAACTTACTTCGAAGCTTCGTTCCCTACTATGTGCCCTATCTTGGTATTTTGTTTTTTGATTTATTCTGTGCGTCCTTGACCACAGCTGCAGATATGGCTTTGCCACTGATTTTGAGGCATTTAACAAATACTGCTTTAGCGGGCCAACTTACCCAGAGTCTCATTCTTCATTTGAGTCTCCTCTTTTTGGTACTAAAATTAGCCGACCTCTTAGCGGGCTATTACATGGCCAAAACGGGACATATCATGGGAGCACGAATTGAAACCGATATGCGTAGAGATGTCTTCCATCATCTTCAGGAACTCTCTACAGAGTATTTTAATGAAGCCAAGGTTGGACAGATCATGGCTAGGATTACCACAGACTTATTTGATATTACAGAGTTCTCTCACCACTGCCCTGAAGAGTATTTTATTGGACTCATCAAAATTGTCTTTGCCTTTGTGGTCCTCCTCAGGATCAACATACCCCTCACCCTGATACTTTTTACGCTGATTCCTCTTATGATTGTGGGGGCTTCCCGCTATAACATTCGTATGAGAAGAAGCTTTAAAGCTCAAAGAGATCACATTGGAGAGCTTAATGCTCGCATTGAAGATGCATTATTAGGTGTAAAGGTAGTTAAGGCCTTTACCAATGAAGAAATGGAAAAGGAAAAGTTTGAGAAGGACAATCTTGCTTTTCTAGAAATTAAGAAGCAAACCTACCATAACATGGCGAGTTTCTTTTCTGTTACCCGAGCCTTTGATGGCATCATGTATCTTGTTGTGATTGCCCTTGGTGGTACCTTCTTGGTACAGGGAAAAATAGATACTGGTGATCTTGTCGCCTATGTCCTCTATGTAGGTACACTGCTGACAACTGTACGTAGAATTGTTGAGTTCACAGAGCAGTTTCAACGTGGCATGACAGGAATTGAACGCTTTAATGAGATCATGGATACCGACATCGATATTTTTGACGAAGAAGATGCAGTGGTCCTAACCCATCCCAAAGGAGATGTGGTCTTCGACAATGTTTCCTTCGGCTATGAAGAGGATACGGGGAATGTTCTTAGGGATATTAGCCTTCATGTCAAGGCAGGTGAAAAAGTAGCCTTAGTAGGCCCTAGTGGTGGAGGAAAGACAACTCTTTGTCATCTCATACCTCGCTTCTATGATGTAGAGGTAGGCGAAATAAAAGTTGACGGAAAAAACATCAAAGACATCCAGATCAAAAGTCTGCGTCAAGCCATCGGTCTTGTGCAACAAGATGTCTATCTCTTCAGTGGGTCGGTTTATGACAATATTGCCTATGGTAGACCTGGTGCCAGCATGGAAGAGGTGGAAGAAGCCAGTAGATTAGCTGGTGCCTATGAGTTCATCCAGGCTCTTCCTGAGGGTTTTAACACCTATGTAGGAGAGAGGGGAGTGAAACTCTCTGGTGGACAAAAACAAAGGATTAGTATTGCTAGGGTATTCCTCAAGAATCCACCTATTCTTCTTCTGGATGAGGCAACCTCAGCTCTAGACAATACCAGTGAACGCTTGGTACAGGAAAGTCTCGAGAGACTCAGTCAGGGACGAACAACCATCACCATTGCACACAGACTGAGCACCATTCAAGGAGCTGATCGTATTCTTGTCTTGGATCAAGGTAAGATCATTGAAGAGGGTACTCATGCAGAGCTTCTACAAAAAAGAGGAGCTTACTATGAGCTCCATCAATTAACATTAAGTACAGCTGGATTATAGGTGTCCAGCTTCACGAGCAGTATTTAGATGTCTGTTGTGAATAATAAAGTGTATAAATAAAACACAAGTCCTATGACTTATGCAGTATTTTCTGCAAAAGTCATAGGACTTTTGCGTTTATTCTTGCAAAAGTCATAGCACTTTTGCTGTGATATCTGAAAAGGTTCTTTGTGAAGTGAAGGAGTTAGTAAGTTCTAAGGGACAGAAGACTAAACTCTTCGAGACAATCGATTCACTTCGGAAGTCACTAAAAAATCTACACCAGAGTCACCAAGTTGGCTGAGAAGATCTCCCACGGACAGTGGCGCATCAACAACGACCCCTTCAATGCTACGGAGAATGGCGTCTTGATCTTTCAGATAGATGGGCTCTTTCGATTTGATACTCACTCTTTTTTTCAGACCGCCCTGAACCTGCAAAGTAGTTGTGAGGGTTCTTCTAGGGGCTGTTTTTTCTTCTAGAGCATAGGCTGCACCACGGGGGCAGCGATTCCCGCTTACCTTGTCACTCCCGTCAACATGAAGTTCACAGCCCTGGGGGCAGAGTGTACAGATGATGTTCAATCAATTACCTCCAGTGTTAACCCATGAGATGATGTCTCCATGGGAGCTAGGTCTATTCTTTCACCTTGGCTTGGTCGGGCTACGGAGAGCTTCTTATGATAGAGAATTGCACCTTCTTCATCTCGAAGGACTATAGACTTTCCTCGACTAAACTGGGAGACCCGATAGTAGATTGAAGAATCTTTTCGAGGATTGATGGAATTAGGAATGACCAGAGAGATGCCTTGTCCCTCCTTCAGGTCTATTTCTTCTCTTTCTGGCTCTTCCAGCCAGCTTAGAATGCCTTTTACTGCTAATCTAGCCTCCACAGAAACCTCGTCTGCGATGTCATGGACATGAAGATTGTTTCCGCAGAAGAATATACCTTCTACAGAGGACATGTAATTGGAGTCCACCATAGGACCCTTTGTCCTTGGATTGATGAGAAGATCAAGTCCAGAAAGATGCTCAGTTAAGGGTTTGAGTCCTACTGAGAGGAGCAAGGTGTCACAGGGAAAATTCATGCCTTCTCCTGTGGAGAGATTTTGAACGTCAATGGATTCTAATGCACCTTCTCCATGTACTTTTGTGATTCCATGATGGAGAAGCAGGGGAATATCGTAGTCCATGAGACATTGCTGAATGTTTCGTGGAAGCCCTGGGGAGCTTTTGGCAATTTCGATGACAGCATCTACTTGAATACCGCTTAGTACAAGTCTTCTTGCCATAATCAACCCAATATCCCCGGAACCATAGATGATAGCTCTTTTCCCAGGCAGGATACCATCCATGTTGATCATTTTTTGAGCTGCTCCTGCCATGAAGATTCCGCTGGGTCGTTCTCCTAATAGAGCGATCTCTCCGGCTGTTCGCTCCCGACAACCTAGGCACATCAGAATGGTTTTTGTCTTAACTTCATGAATGCCATTTTGATTGATGCACTGCACATATCCGGGTTTTACTTCTCGCATCAAGGTGTTGGTCCATACCTCTATGGAAGAATGTTCCAGTTGTTTGATGAGGCCATAGGCGTATTCTGGTCCTGTGAGTTCTTTTTTAAATTCCTCAATGCCAAAGCCGTGATGGATACATTGGTGGAGGATTCCTCCTAGTTCTTCATCACGTTCAATCAAGAGGGTTTTCAGATCATGTCTGTCTGCTTCTAGAGCTGCACTAAGTCCTGCAGGACCACCCCCCACAATTACAAGATCATACATGTTTATCCCCCTTGATCCATAGGGCGTTTTCTTTATAGACTTCCTCTAGAGAAATGTCTAATTCTTGTGCAAGGATTTCTGCAATTTTTTCTTCACAAAAGCCACCTTGACAGCGGCCTGATCCAGGTCGCACCCGTCGTTTTACACCGCCAATGGTGCGAGCGCCAAGGGGTCTTCCAATGGCATTCTTCACATCTGCAAGGCTTACATCCTCGCAGCGACACAGAGGAATACCATATTCTGGATTTTCCTGTATCATTTCTTTTTGAACGGATAATGGGTAATCACTGAGGTTTCTATACTCAGGATTGGTTGCTAGATAATCCTCTTTCATTTCAAAGTATTCTTTCTCTAGGAGAAGTTCGGTGATCATTTTTCCGATAGAAAAAGCTGAACTTAAACCAGGTGAATCAATGCCAGCGGCATGAAAGAAACCTGGTACACTACTTTCTCTAATAATAAAGTCTCCTTCACTTGATGTGGCGCGCAAACCCGAAAAGATGCGAATGGTCTTTTCCTCTAGGTTCATCTCAGGGAAGAGTTTTTCTCTGTGTAGGCTGATTTCTGCAAGTCCTTCTTCTGTCATGGGCTTTGCAGTTCTACTGTCTTGCAGCACACTTGTTGGTCCAAGGAGCAGATTCCCATGGACAGTAGGTAGTGCTAAGACTCCCTTTGAATGAGGAGTCGGAATCTGAAACAGAATGTGCTTTACTTTGTGATCTTCTGTATGATCTAGTACGCGGTATTCACCTCTTCTTGGAGTAATGGTGAAGCTGTTATCACCAATGAAGGCAGAGATTTGATCTGCTTTTACACCAGCAGCATTCATCACATAGCGGGTTTGATAACTGTTCTTTTGTGTTGTTACAAGGAAGGAGTTGTCTACTTTATCAATGGACTTTACTTCTTCCATGCTATGAAAGGAGACGCCATTTTGGATGGCGTTTTCAAGAAGAGAGTAAGTAAGCTGGAAAGGACAGACAATGGCTGCACTTGGAGCATAGAGTGCTCCAACATAATCATGGCAAAGATGTGGTTCTTTCTCTCTTAGTTCCTCTTGATCTATGAGTCTAATGCCTGGAATTCCTCTTTCAAGTCCTTCCTTGTATAGGAGTTCTGCTACTTCTTTTTCATCCTCTCTAAACACCAAAAGGGAGCCTATTTTTTTATAGAGAAAGTGAAGCCTCTTTGAGAGTGCTTCCATTTCCAAGGAGCATTCTACATTGAGCTTCTCTTTTAGGCTACCTCTTACAGCATCATAGCCTGCATGGATAATTCCACTGTTTGCCTTAGATGTTTCCATGCATGCCTCAGGATTCTTTTCAAGGACCAGTACTTTCATTTTGTATTGGGATAGGTGCATGGCAATAGAAGATCCGATGACACCCGCACCGATAATGATTACATCAAACATGAGGTTTTCCTTTCTTCCCCAATTGACTTTCTACATAAAAAGACTATCACATTTAGCGCTAATTACAAGACTTTGGGCTATGACAATCTCTTGCTTTTGTCAAAAATGCTGAAGCTACTTGGCAAAGTCTTTTGATTCCTAAATGGCTATATGTTTGAAGAATGGAAGAACTTTATTATGGGTATGGAAGCCTAAAGA
>CAMFGQ010000068.1 GCA_945950065.1 uncultured Clostridia bacterium | reverse complement strand
CAAGAAAACCAGGAGGCACTATGGGAAAGAATCTAAAAATGAAAATGGCTCGCGTTGAACAGGGACTCTCTCAGGAGGAACTTGCTCAGCGCATTGGCGTCACAAGACAGACCATAGGTCTCATTGAAAATGGAAAGTATAATCCCAGTCTTCAACTCTGCCTATCTATATGTTGGCAGCTAAAGCGAAGCCTTGATGAACTCTTTTGGGAGGAAGAAGATGTATCAGATTGATGAACGACAAGAAAAAATCATTGGTAAAGGAAATTCGGTCATTTTGGGTTTTATCTACTGGACGCTCTTTGCTTCCATCATGATTCAGGCGCTTTTCTTAAAGAAACACATGAGTCAGTGGATTGTTGAATTTGTGCTCTTTATCATTCTAAGTTTTTGGCAGCTTGTGGTGTATTACAAAGCAGGCATCTGGGAACTGAAAAAGAAAAAGATGACCTCAAAAATCATCCTACTTGCCTCTACCATTGCATCCCTTCTTTTAGGAGGACTTATCCTAGCTACAAATCTTTTTGTTGAAAAGAAAACCTTCAGTCTTGCTTTAGTTAAGCGCATCCTCCTATACTCTGTGGCTGCCTTTGTTGCCGCCTTTGTTCTCCTCAGTCTCTATAAAGTTCTACTAAACAAAAAACTGAAGAAAACAAATGAGGAGCTGGACCAGAATTAGATCACAATCAAAATGCATCGCCTACATACAAGAGGACCTCATCCAATTATCTTGGAATGAGGTCCTCTTTTTATGTTTCACGTGTGATGTATATTGATTATTCTTTACTCTCTAATCTCCCACGGATTGATCTAAAACTTCAGTTTCTTCAAAAAGAATTTTCCACTTACCGCCATCTCCTTCATCCTTTATCAAATGATAACGGAGTAACTGACGATAAGTACTAAGGTTATCCCAATCAAGCTCATCTGCTACTTTTTCTAAAGCCTTAATCATCTCTTCCCTGCTGAGATCACTTGGGAGTTCCTGCAGTCCGTGCTCTAGATGATGCCAGAGCTCAGATACACTTTCATCATCTAGGCTTGTCATATGAACATTTACCACTGCTTTCTCAACATTTCCTTCCTTAAAGAGCATTCCCTCTTCAATCTCTATCTCTGCATGCTGAAAGATCTTCTTGGAGGCAACTGCCTGAATCGGCTCAGATAAGGATTCAATAATTGGTTGTGCATCCTCGGGTCTGGAAAGGACCTTCATGGCTTCTTCAACTTCTCCAGTTTTCATATGATCAAACACATGTTTCACTGTACTTCTAGGGGTAGATGCCTCAGCACATGCACTAAGAGTGACCACGAATACTAGAATCAGGATTAAGATGTTCTTTTTCATCCTGTCCTCCTTTTCTAATTCTTTGTCTATGAATCCCTTCCATCATAACACAGGTTCCTCTGCTCCCTGAAACAGGACTTCAAGTTATCTTGTGAGGAAAGAAGGGTACAAGATGAAGGACGGTTACAAATAGATTAAGGAGGATTTATGGATTATAACATTCTTATTGGTGGCGCTGCCGGCCAAGGGATGGATAGTGTGACCAATGTGCTAAACAAGGTCCTACAACGCAGTGGTTATCATGTGTACACTACTGCTGACTATCTTTCTCGCGTACGTGGTGGTCATAACTTTTTCCAAATTCGTTTCGCCGACCATGAGATTCACTCACATCGTAGAGACCTGGATTTGATCTTCGCCTTCAACGAAGAAACCCTTGAGAAACATTTACCTAGACTCAAAGAAGGTGGACTCAGTTTTTCTGACTCCTCCATCAAGGGATATCCAGATACGAAGAAGTTTGACTTTGTAGACAAGGCTAAAGACTTAGGTAATCAACGTGTCTTTACCAGTATGGGCCTTGCAGTCATCTTAAGGTATGTTGGTCTTGACACAAAAATTGCCGAAGAGGTGATCCGTGAAAGCCTACGAGAAGATCTCGTAGACATGAACATTGAAGCATTACGCTTTGGCTATGATCTCATGGACAATGATTCACCTGTGACCCATACTGAATCATCTCGCATTTTGATTGATGGTAATCAAGCCATTGGACTTGGTGCTGTTGCAGCTGGATGTAAATTTTACTGTGGCTATCCCATGACCCCTTCCTCAGGAATTTTGGGCTTTATGGAAGCGGCTTCTAAAGATTTTGAAATTGCAGTGGACCAGGTAGAAGATGAAGTGGCTGCTCTCAACATGGCCCTAGGTGCATCCTATGCCGGTGTACGTGCCATGACTGCTTCCTCAGGTGGTGGTTTTGCACTGATGCAAGAGGCCATGAGCCTTGCAGGTATTTTGGAGAGTCCAATTGTCGTCGTGGATGTGCAACGTCCAGGACCTGCAACAGGACTACCAACCTATACGGAGCAAGCCGACCTGCGTTTTCTCATTCACTCTGGTCATGGTGAGTTCCCTAAGAAAGTCATCGCTGTTCGAAATGCAGAGGATGCTTTCTACCAAACGGTACGTGCCTTCGATCTAGCTGAGAAATATCAGATTCCTGTGATTCTCATGTCAGATCAATATTTAGCTGACTCCAATGTCACCACGGAACCCTTTGACATGAAATCCATTGAGATCAATCGTTATCTTGCTGATCCCAAGGACTATGCAGCAGGTACCTATCAGCGCTATGACATCACCGAGAGCGGTTTAAGCCCAAGACTTCTCCCTGGTCGAGCAGGAGAGAATCTGGTCATTGTGGACTCTGATGAGCATAACGAAATGGGACGCATTGAAGAGAGTGCAGAGAACAGACAGAAGATGGTGGATAAGCGTTATCGCAAAGCCCTCCCCATGACTGAAGAATTAGAAGAACCATGGGAGATGGGTACCGATGACTTTGATACCTTAGTGGTTTGCTGGGGCTCCACCTATGGTGTCGTGAAAGAAGCAATTGAGGAACTCAATGAAGAAGGAAAGAAAATCAAGGCACTGGCCTTTGCTGATGTCTTCCCTCTTCCGCTTGAGACCTTTAAAAAATACCACGAGAAAGCAAAAAACTATGTAGTTGTTGAACAAAATCACGATGGTCAATTTGAAGGACTGATTCGTCAAGAAGCTTTAGTAAAAGCCGATCATCTCATTACAAAATACGACGGTAGAAGCTTCTATGTAGAAGAACTGAAAGAAAGATTGGAGGAAATTCTATGAAAACATACGAATTCAAGATAACCAAAGACACTGCCTGGTGTCCGGGTTGTGGTAATCCCTCCATTCGCAAAGCCCTCCAGATGGCTTTAAATGAACTGCAGATTCCCCATGATAAGATTGTCATGGTATCTGGTATCGGACAGGCCGCAAAGATGCCCCAGTATATTGATGTAAACTCCTTTACTGGACTCCATGGACGAAGTATCCCTGCAGCCATCGGCATCAAAATGGCCAACCATGAGATGTATGTGATTGCAGAGAGTGGCGATGGAGACAACTATGGTGAAGGTGGTAACCACTTGATGCATGCGATCCGTAGAAACATCAATTTGGCTCACTTTGTCCATGACAATCAAGTCTACGGACTGACCAAAGGACAAGCCTCTCCCACCACTACCTCAGGTCAGGTACAAACCTTCAGCAGTGAAGGTGTGCGTAGTGAAGCAGTCAAACCACTGGCTTTAGCCTTAACCTTAGGCGCTGGCTTTGTGGCTCGTGGATTTAGCGGTGATGTGGATCAATTGAAGGAGATTATGAAAGAAGCCATCCTCTATGATGGCTATGCTCTCGTAGATATCCTGCAGCCCTGTATCGTCTGGAACAAAGTGAACACCTTCCAGTGGTACAAGGACAGGGTTAAACCACTTGACGAGCAGCATGATCCAACGGATTGGAACAAAGCTTATGAGAAAGCTTTGACTTGGGGTGACGAAATTCCTACGGGAATACTCTATAAAGTTCCCACAGAATCCTATACGAAGAAGTTTGGCTTCTTAGATGGCCATACTCCACTTGTGGATCGTGAACTCCGTCCTACAGATGCTGAAAAGCTTATGGAGAAAATGAAATAAGCATAGAAGAATGTAAATAGGAGAAATTTTAATCGATAAAGAGCCTTACTCAGGAAGAGTTTTCCAGAGTAAGGCTCTTTTTCCTTTTAACAGTCATCTTATTGTTTTTTCTATCCATAAGAGCATAAACCATTGCAATAGCTTGCTCCCAAGGTTAGTTGCACACTCACTCAATCGGTAGAGATGAGCAGTTAACACTAAGCCTCCTTCAAAATCCTCACCACTTCCTTTTGAAGGACAGGAATCACTTCCTCTACAAACCAAGGATTCTTTCCATGCCATCTAAAGTTAAGAGGAGATGGATGAACGAGAGGGAAATAATCAGGTAGATACTCCTCATAGGCTCTCACCGTTTCAGTAAGATTCTTTTTAGCCCTCTTGCCCAAGTAATGCTTCTGGGCATACTGTCCAACAAGAATGATGAGTTTGATCTTCGGCATCTGTGCAAGAAGTTTAGGATGCCATCGTGCTGCAAAATCCTTTCGTGGTGGTAGATCACCACTCTTTCCTTTACCAGGATAATAGAAGTCCATGGGCAGATGAGCGATCTTCTTCTCATCCCTAAAGAGGGTTTCGTCAATTCCCAACCACTCCATTAAGCGTTTACCGCTTTCATCGTCCCAAGGTCGTCCAGCTGTTTGAGCTTTGATTCCAGGTGCTTGTCCGACGATAAGAAGGGATGCATCCTTATGAGCGACAAAGAGTGGCTCATAGCCAAGTTCAGTAAATGCTTTGTTCGCTGGATCTTCCATGATTTCCTTTTGAATGATGGCTATTTTGTTCATGCTCCTCACCTACTTCCTCTCCTTTTTCCTTTCTAAAGGCTCCTTCAAGCTCATGTTGTTTATCTATACCCCAAGAAGTGCTTTTGCCCCTGATGAAGGAAGTTGTTGACCAAAGGGCTCTTAGGGTATAAGACAAGGAAGAATGACGAAAGGAGCAGACTGATGAAACAAGATCAACAGATTAACGATAAAGTAGACCTCTTGAGAAAACACTTTCTCAGTGGCGAAACACGACCCCTCTCCTATCGAAAAAGACATCTCCTCCGCTTAAAAGCTTTGCTTCAAGAACGAGAAGAAGACATCTTCGCTGCCCTAAAGGAAGACTTAAACAAGACCAGAGCAGAGAGCTTTTTAACAGAGTATCTAGTGGTGATGGATGAGCTGAACTACATGTTAAGGCATCTACCCTCACTTGCTCGCCCCAAAAGAAAGTTGCCTGGTATCGGTCAACTTCCTGGATCTCTAAAAGTCTCTCCAGAGCCTTTAGGGGTAGTCTTAGTCATTGCTCCTTGGAATTACCCCTTCCTCCTGAGTATGGGACCTGTTATCGGTGCTCTTGCTGCAGGAAATACTGTACTGGTGAAGCCTTCTGCCTACGCACCTGCTACTTCTCGCCTCATCAAGTCCCTGTGTGATGACATCTTTCCAAGGGGATTGGTACAGGTTGTGGAAGGTGGACGGGAGGAAAATAAAGCCTTGCTGCAAGAGAACTTTGACTACATCTTCTTTACAGGAAGTCCAGCTGTAGGAAAGACGGTGATGAGAGCAGCATCTAAGCACCTTACTCCTGTCACCCTGGAGCTGGGAGGCAAATCCCCCTGCATTGTGGATGCAACTGCAGATATCAAAAAAACAGCCAAGAGAATTCTCTTTGGAAAGCTCCTGAATGCTGGCCAAACCTGTATCGCACCCGACTATGTCTATGTTGAAGAAAGCGTCAAAGAGGAACTGATTGAGGAACTTCTTGATGGCATTAAAAAGAACTTCCCCATCACAGAACCCTTTCCCTCGACATTTCCCAAAATCATCCAACCTAAGCACTATCAGCGCCTCCACGAGCTCTTAGAAGGACAAAGACGACTCTATCCCTTCTTAAGTGAAGGCATCCTCTCCAAGGAGCAAAGTCAACAGATTTATCCTGTGCTTGTCGATGAACCTTCTTGGGAGAGTCGCCTGATGGAAGAAGAAATCTTTGGTCCGATTCTTCCTATCATTAGCTGGAGTGATCCCGAAAAGATGTTAGAAGAGTACAAGTCGAGAGAAAAACCTCTAGCTCTCTATCTCTTTTCCAAGGACAAAGAGTTTATCCAGAAGGCACTGGAGACCATCAGCAGTGGTGGAGTGACCATTAACGACACCCTACTCCATCTTGCCTCCAGCAACGCTCCCTTTGGTGGTGTGGGAAATTCTGGTATGGGCAAGTATCATGGCAAGGAGAGTTTCAATACCTTTAGCCATCAACGTACGATTTTGAAGAAATGGTGGTCCTTTGATCTACCTCAAAGACATCCTCCTATTAGCGAGAAATCCTATCGCTTTTTAAGGAGAATCACGGGGAAATAGCCCTAAGAATGACAAAACGCGCCTTCTAAGAAAGCGCGTTTTTCTACCTTTTTCCTACACTTCACCAAAATTGATTTTTTCGACCTATAGAGTATCCTCAAAGAAGATTTAATAAGATGTTTAACCATAAAGTAAGGAGAAGAGGATGGATATTCTCATCATTGAAGACAATCCAGAAATCAACGCACTTATATGCGAAAAATTACATAAAGAAGGCTTTAGTTGCCATAGTGCCTACTCTGGCACCGAAGCAAAACTGCTCTGTAAAGAGAAAGAGTTTGACCTACTCTTTTAGATTTGATGCTCCCAGGACTACAGGGAGATGAATTCCTCAAATGGTTCCGTAAAGAATACTCTACTCCTGTTATCGTCATCTCTGCAGTGGAAGATGTACAGCAAAAGATCTCTCTTCTTGAAGCGGGAGCCAATGACTATCTCGTGAAACCCTTTCATCTGGATGAGCTTCTTGCAAGAATCAAGGTACAGCTTCGTACCGAGACCTCTATCCCCAAAAAAATACTTCACGGAGATCTGAGCCTAGATGAAGAAGCAAGACGAATCAGCATTAAAGGAGAGCCTCTCTCTTTAACAAAGCAAGAATATGACATCCTATCTCTTCTTGTACGCAATCCCCAAAAAGTCTTCACACGAAGAGAACTCCTTGAAAAAGCATGGGAAGACTTTTTTGAAGGAGACGATCAGTCCCTCACTGTGCACATCAGTAACATCAGAAAAAAGATAAGAGCCTTAACAGAAGAAGAGCTCATCGAAACCGTCTGGGGTGTAGGCTTTCGAATCAAGAAGCTTTAGAAAGTCTTAACATTTAGCTTAACAGTGGCTTTATATCTCTCCTCTATCATGGTATGTGAAAGGAAGGTAGCCGATGATTATTGAAACAAAGAATCTAACAAAGAAATACAAAGAACATACAGCCTTAAACAACGTATCCTTAAACATACCGCGTGGAGAAATCTACGGGCTGATTGGAGAAAATGGAGCTGGGAAGACAACTTTACTTAAACTCTTAACAGGACAAATCCTCCCTACACATGGAGAGATGAAACTCTTTTCATCAGATCAGAAGTCTGCTGGCTAT
>CAMFGQ010000067.1 GCA_945950065.1 uncultured Clostridia bacterium | reverse complement strand
CGTGTCTTTCAGTATCATGGTGCAGAGCATAAGGCTGTCTTTACCTATGAGGCAGAGTTGCCTCTCACTGTGGAGAATGCTCGCGGCTTTTCGACACTGCATCCTCGTTGTGGTACCAGCTACATTGTCTTTGTCTTTTTGATCAGTGTGCTCTTCTTCTCTTTTGTGAGTTGGACCACACCCCTGGTTCGTATTGGCCTGAAAACACTCTTCCTACCTCTTGTGGCAGGAATCAGTTATGAGGTCCTCAAGTTCACAGCCAAAGATCGCCCATGGGTTAACGTCCTACGTAAGCCAGGATTACTCCTACAGCGCCTAACAACGGCTGAACCTGACGACAAGCAATTAGAAGTGGCACTTAGAGCCTTGGAGCTTGCTGTCCATGAAAGTTAGAGAGTTTTATCGCATCTTGGCTCCCCTGGGTGTCACCCAGCAGAACTGGCTTTTTGCTCATCTTATGGGCAAGGAGTATGGTGAATTGTATCTTGAGAATCCACAGGTCCATGAGAATACCCTAGATGAAGCCAAAGCCATCATGGAGAAGGTGGAAGCAGGTGAACCCCTAGCTTATCTTCTGGGAGAGAGCTACTTTTATGGGAGAGTTTTTCACATCAATCCCCATGTACTGATTCCCAGACCTGAGACAGAAGGCCTTGTGGAGCTTGCCCTCTCCTTACCTTGGGAGAAAGCTCTGGACCTATGTACAGGAAGTGGCGTCATTGCCATTAGTCTTGCTCTAGAAGGTAAGAAGAAGGGTAAACAGCTTCATGTTGATGCCCTAGACCTCAGTGAAGAAGCCCTGGCAGTTGCCAAAGCTAATGGAGAAAGACTCAAAGCCGATGTGAACTTTTTCCGTTCGGATCTATTTTCTGAGGTAGAAGATACCTATGATCTCTTGATCTCCAATCCACCCTATGTGGAACGTGAAGAGGTGTTGACTCTTCCTGTTGGCCTCTATGAACCTCATCTGGCTTTAGATGGTGGTGAAGATGGACTAGATGTGATTGAAGACTTAATTCAGCAAGCTCCTTACTATCTTAAAGAGGAAGGATTTCTCTTGTTAGAAATTGGTGAAAACCAAGGAGAAGAGGTTCTGGAGATGGCAAAACCTTACTTTTATGGTACAATTAAAGATGATTTGGCGAACAAAGTTCGTTACTTTGTAGGAAAAAAGAGGAAGATATGTTAACAGAGAAATTAGAAAATATAGAGAAGAAATACAATGAATTGTCAGGCCTGATCAGTGATCCTGAAGTCATCGAGGATACCAAAACCTGGCAAAAATATGTAAAAGAGCATAGTGATCTTATGCCCATAGTTGAGCGTTTTTCAAAGCTTCGCGATGCAAAAGAAGAACTAGAAGGAGCTCAGGAAATCTTTGAGAGCAGTCAAGGTGAAATGAAAGATCTCGCCATGATGGAAGTAGAAGAGCTAGAAGCAGCCATTGCAGAACTTGAAGAAGAAATCAAAGTACTGCTTATCCCCAAGGACCCCAATGATGAAAAAGATGTCATTGTGGAGATCCGTGCAGGAGCAGGTGGAGATGAAGCAGGGCTTTTTGCTGCAGAACTTATGCGTATGTACATGCGCTATGCCGAGGATCATCGCTGGAAAACACAAATTATTGACATGAGTGAAACCAGTGTGGGTGGCATCAAAGAAGCCTCCATTCAGGTCCAAGGTAAAGGTGCCTATTCTAGACTTAAATTTGAATCCGGTACCCACCGTGTTCAGCGCGTACCTGAAACAGAATCAGGTGGTCGTATCCACACCTCTACTGCTAC
The DNA here is from genome assembly GCA_945950065.1 of uncultured Clostridia bacterium. Lineage (GTDB taxonomy): Bacteria > Bacillota > Clostridia > Peptostreptococcales > Acidaminobacteraceae > DTU036. The sequence goes on along the minus strand of CAMFGQ010000067.1, from coordinate 5,731 downwards.
GGTTGCAGTGCTCCCTGAGGCCGATGAAGTGGACATTGAGATCAATCAAAATGATCTTCGCGTCGATGTGTTCCGCTCCTCAGGTCATGGTGGACAATCGGTTAATACAACAGACTCTGCTGTACGCATTACCCATCTTCCCACCGGCATGGTGGTGACATGTCAGGATGGAAAGAGTCAGCAGATGAACAAAGAACAGGCCATGAGAGTGCTTCGAGCACGTCTTTATGACAAAATACGTTCGGAGCAAGAAGCTGCCATCGCTAAGGAGCGAAAAATGCAGATTGGTACAGGGGATCGTTCTGCAAAAATCAGAACCTATAACTTCCCCCAAAGCCGCATCACCGATCATCGCATTCATATGACCATTTATCAATTGGAAAGCTTTATGATGGGGAATATTGATGAAATGATTGATGCACTGGCCACAAATTACCAAGCTGAGCAGCTTCAGGCCCAACAGTGACCAGAATCCTGCAAAAAAACGAAATAAAAGAAGCGGCCGAGATCTTAAAACAGGGTGGGACGGTGATCTTTCCCACAGAAACCGTCTATGGTCTCGGTGCCGTCTTTAATCAAGAAGAAGCGTTGCAAAAGATATTTCTTGCCAAAGGCCGTCCACAAGACAACCCACTTATTTTACACATCTACGACAAAAGGCAAGTTGACGAAATTGTCGAAGAGGTCCCCACTGGAGCCTATAAGCTGATGAAGCGATTTTGGCCGGGACCTCTTACGCTTATCATGAAGAAGAAAAAGGACGTTTCTTCCACCATCAGTGGAGGACTTTCTACCATTGCTCTACGCATGCCCTCCAATCAGATCGCCTTAGAGCTCTTAAAGGAAGTGAACATCCCTCTTGCAGCTCCCAGTGCTAATCGCTCTGGAAGACCCTCCCCCACAAGCGAAGCACATCTAGAAGAAATGCAGGGTAGGGTGGATGCCATTCTCCTTGGTGGAGATACAGACATTGGTATTGAGTCCACAGTCCTTGATTTGACAAAGAATCCACCTTTACTTCTGCGCCCAGGGAAAGTCAGTCTGGAAGAATTGGAAGAAGAATTAGGTAAGGTGGAGGTATATCAGGGTAAAGGTGATGGTGAGGCGTCTCCTGGACTGCGATATCTACACTATGCACCTAGAACTCCTGTGGTGGTACTTCAAGGGAGTGAAGACAAGATTGTCGAGTTTATTAAACAAAACGAAGAAAATAACGTTTATCTTGTAACAGAAGAGGTCTATGATCAATGTGGGGATAAATCATGTGTTTTGTTCTATCCAAAAAATGATCTTGACCTTGCAGCTAGGGAGTATTTTAGATTATTAAGAAGCTTAGATCAGCAAAGATATGCTATAATATATGTAACAGAAATATCAAAAACTGGCTTTGGTAGAGCTATTATGGACAGAATTCATCGTTCCAGTGGATACCAATTTAGGAGGTTAGAATGAAAATTGTCATGGCATCGGATCATGGTGGCTTTGACCTAAAGGAGATCATTAAAGAGTATCTCCAAGAAAAAGGAATGGAAGTTCTTGACCTTGGCTGTCATGACCGCCAGTCAGTCGACTATCCTGCCTATGGAAAACTGGCTGCAAAGAAAGTTCTCGAGGAGAACTGTCTTGGCATCATTATGTGTGGTACAGGTCTTGGTATCAGTATTTCTGCAAATAAAGTAAAAGGTATTCGAGCTGCACTATGTAGTGAAGAATATTCTGCAAGAATGGCAAGAAGACATAACAATGCCAACATCCTTGCTCTAGGTGGACGTACAACAGGAAGCGATTTAGCCAAGAGCATCGTGGATGCCTTTTTAGAAGAAGATTTTGAAGCTGGTCGCCACCTAAGAAGAGTTGAACAAATGATGGCCATAGAGGATGAAGAAGGGAGGTAATCATTTGGATCCGATTGAACAAGTAAAACAAGCAGAAGCAAAAGCTAAGGAAATTAAAGAAGAAGCAAAAAGAAAAGCACAAGGTGACTTAGAGTTTGCAAGAGACTATGTGAAACGCGAACGTGAGCAATTGCTATCGCAAGCAGAGGAAGAAAAAGAACTAATTTTCCAACGTGCGCGTCTTGATGGACAACGACAACTTGAACGCATTGATGAGGAAACCAAAAGAGTGATCGACCGACTAAATTCCGTTGATCATTCTATCTTAGAACCGGCTATTGAGCGCATTATAGAGAGGATACTAGAATAATATGGCCATTGTTGAAATGAGTGTTTTCACCCTCTTTAGCCCTGTAGCCAAGAGGGAAATGCTACTTAGAGAACTTCAACAATTCGAGGATGTACATTTTCGTGATATGACTCTTATTGAAGAGGATCTTTCGTCTGTGGAAGATCCGCATCTTGCTGCCTATCTAGAAGAAGGGCAAACGCGAGTCAATTACCTTCTCAATGAACTCAAAGCCTATGATTCCAGAGAAAAAGGACTGAAGGCCACCCTAAAGGGATTGCCAAGCTATAGTCTTGAAGCTTTGGAAAAGAAAAGTGCTGAAATTGAAGAAAAAGAACTCTTTGAACAGGTCAAGGCTCTTCGAGCTGAGGTAGACGGTTTAAACCAGAAGCTCCAATCACTGAAAACCACCAGTGATGAGCTGGAACCATGGGAAGAACTTTCCTTTGAAGTATCAAAGTTACAAGATACCGCTGTAACAAAAGTTCAGGCAGGAAGCTTCCCAAGAAGGCTTGAAGAAAGTTTCAAAGAAGCACTTTTAGATTATCCTGATGTTTACTACGAGAAGGTCTCAGAAGGATCCGGTCAGATCTATGGATACTTTCTCTATTTGAAAGAACAAGCCCTAGAAGTGGAGGATCTATTACGTCGCCACGGCTTTAGTGCAATTGATCTTGAAGGAGAAGACAGAGCCGGAAAAGAACGAGAAAAGCTAGCTCTCGAAAAAGAAAAGGTGCTTAAAGAAAAGGCACTGAAAGAAGAAGAGCTTAAGAAACTCGCACTGAAACTCAATGAGATCGAAGTTCTCTATGAATACTATGAAAACCTAAACCTAAAATACAGGGCTAGCAAAGCCTTTGTTGGAACAGACCATGTGGACATTAGTAGTGGTTTCATCCCAAGTCATCGTAAGCAGGAGTTTGAAAAACAACTTCAAGAGACATTGAAGGATGAATACTATCTTGAAGTCAAAGAAGTTGATCCAGAAGATGATGTACCAGTCATGCTTAAAAACAATGCACTGGCTGAATCCTTTAGTGGTGTAACAGGCATGTATGCCATGCCAAAGTACAACGAGATTGATCCTACACCACTTCTTGCACCCTTTTACTGGCTCTTCTTTGGCATGATGGGTGCAGACATCGGATATGGGATTTTGCTGTTGATTCTTTCGGCACTTGTCCTAAAGTTTGTACCACTAAAAGAAAGCATGAAGAAGAATTTAAAGTTCTTTTTCTATCTGAGCTTTGGACTGATCTTCTGGGGAGTGATCTACGGATCCTTCTTTGGAGGGCTCATCAAACTACCCAATCTCATTGATACCAACAAGGATTTTATAACACTACTGATTCTCAGTGTGGGACTTGGTATTGTCCATCTTTTCTTTGGACTGGGCATCAAAGGCTATATGCTCATACGAGATAAAAAATACTTGGATGCTATCTATGATGTTCTCTTCTGGTATATGGCAATTGCAGGGGCCATTGTGTTTTTCCTTGCTGGCGCCATGGACCTAGGTGGACAGTATAAGATGGTAGGCAAATGGGTGATGATTATTGGGATGGTAGGCATTGTCCTCTTTGGAGGTCGTGCAGCCAAGAGTCTCTTTGGAAGACTAGGAAATGGTGTCTATGAACTCTATGGTATTTCTGGATACATCGGGGATATTGTAAGTTACTCAAGGCTCATGGCCCTTGGACTAAGCGGTGGCTTTATCGCTCTATCGGTCAACATCATTGTGGGCATGGTGATCGATAAAGGCATCATTGGGCTGATCTTCGGGGTGATTATCTTTGTTGTTTTCCACCTCTTTAACATTTTCCTAAGTATGCTTTCAGCCTATGTACACACCAGTAGATTGACCTATGTTGAATTCTTTGGAAAATTCTATGAGGGTGGTGGAAAAGCCTTTAAGCCCTTTAGAACAGAACCTAAATATATTGAAATTAATAATTCTCAAGGAGGAAGAACGTCATGATGGAATTTTTTGTAAACTACGGCGGAGTACTATTTGCAATGGCAGGGATGTTTTTAGCTGTAACCATGGGGGGAATCGGTTCAGCCAGAGGTGTTGGTATAGCTGGTGAAGCTGCAGCAGGTGTCATTGTAGAAGAACCAGAAAAATTTGCTAAATCCCTTATCTTACAACTTCTCCCAGGTACACAGGGGCTCTATGGATTCGTTATTGGCGTTTTAGCCATGCTTCAAGTACAAGCAGGTATGAGCTTCCAAGAAGGATTTAGAATTTTCTTAGCATGTCTACCAGTAGGCTTTGTTGGTTGGAAGAGTGCTTATTATCAAGCTAAAGTTGCCGCTGCTGGTATTAACATCCTAGCGAAAAACGAAGAGCATCTCTTTAAAGGTGTTATCTACGCTGTTATGGTTGAGACCTATGCGATTCTAGCCTTTGTTTTCTCCATCATGCTACTTTATACAGTAACCATATAGGACTGTATGATGTCTAGCTTAGAGCGAATTATTGAAAGAATTTTGGAAGAGGCAGAGCAAGAAGCAAAAAAGGATCTTGCTGCCATTGATGAAGAAAAATCCCTAATTCTTTCAGAGGGAAAAAAACAAGCCCTGTTGGAGGGAGAGCAGCTCATCAGTCGCGCAAAAGAAGAATCTCAATTGGAGAAAGAGCGCATGATTGCTTCAGCTAAACTTCAAGGGCGTGACAAAATCCTTTCGAAACGATTGGAAATCCTCCAGCGCTGTTTTGACGAAGCAAAAAGCCGACTTGATCAACTGGATGATCAAGACTATGTGGACTTTGTGAAGAGAACCCTTTCTCGTCTTCCCCTTTCAGGTGGAGAAAAGTTAGTGGTTCCAGAGGATAAAAGAGAGCTCTTAAAGGGCATCCTTCCACTATCTGATGAAGTAAGTGAAGCTGGCTTTATTGTTGAAAAAGAAGGCTTACGTTACAACTTTCAATTTGATGAACTCCTGGACTACAAAAGAGAAGAGCTTCAGGATGAGATCTACGGACTCCTCTTTTCTAGAAAGGAGTAAGGATGGATCGACAAGACTATATTTATGCTTCAGCAAGAATACGGGTCTTTGAAAAAAAACTTCTCAAAAAAGAACAGATGATGCGCCTTGTGCAGGCAGCAGATGATCAAGAATTCCTCCGTTTCCTACAGGAATCGGACTATGGAAAAGAGCTGCAGGTCGTTGAGCGACAAGAGGACTTCCATGCTGCACTGGATCAACACTGGAACAGAATCTTAAAAGAAGTGTTGGAGATGGCCAAGGACACAGGTCTCGTTGAACTGATTCGTCTGCGCTATGTCTACCACAATTATAAAGTGCTGATTAAAGAACACATTTTGCAGCAAGACCTCAGCAGGCTCTATCTAGATGTTCCAGACATGGATCCTCGGGAACTAAAGAATGATTTAGAGCTAGGTGAAACCGGCCTTGTCCCCGATTTTCTTTACACGGTCCTAAAGGATTATGAAGAAAATAAGGATGTACAACGCATTGATCTTCTTCTTGATCGCAAGTATTTTGAGGAAATGCTAGAACAGGCAGAAACTCTTGAAGAGCC
>CAMFGQ010000066.1 GCA_945950065.1 uncultured Clostridia bacterium | reverse complement strand
GCAAGATGCTTCTCATGGTCTTCCCTTGCAATAAGATATTCTTCGGAGGCCACCCTTTCTGGTAGATCAAACCAGCGAGAAAAGGATGGATCCCGCAGGGAAATGAGAAGCTCTCCACCAGCCCATAGATTGGCAAGAATTCTTCTTTCTGGCTTTGGGCCATACCAGCTTTCCCATGCACCTTGATCCTTTCTGCTTGGGCCATCAAAGTCTCTGGAATTTAAAGGTCCTTCTTCTCGAATTCTCTGGAGCACTTCGTTCACCAGTGGAGAGTTTTTGGGTTCCTTCATCCAGAGGCCTCCTTCAGCTTGATAATGATCCATCATCTTTTTCATCAGAGAGAGATCTTCCGTTGGAACAATCGCAGCGGCATGGGCAAGGTATTCGGTTATCTTTTTCTCTTGAAAGAGTTCTTGCCATAAAGAGAGTTCATAGGCACCAAAGCGACTGAAGATGGCTGTTTCATGGGCTCTTGTAATCACACTGATGGTATCTAGCTGAATCATGCCAAGATGACGAAGGACTCCATAGAGATCCTCTTTATCAACTTTCTTTCGCCTTGGTTTTTGATGAAGCTTACTGGCATAGGTGGCAATGGCTCTTGCCTCTTTGATGCTTAAGTGAAGGCTACTGTTCATCATGGTCCTCCTCGCATCCACCTATACCCAAAAAGAAGAAGGCTACATGAGCCTTCTTACTTCACCAGTTCTTTTCCTAGATTACGGCAATCTTGAAGTTCTGCATCTCCTGGTGTCTCATTGGCTATGTACCCATCAGCCACCAGCTGAATGTTTTTGCTCTCACATTCTTCTTGCCAGTTTCTCATCCATTCTCCATCACCCCATCCGTAGGAGCCAAAGAGAGCAACGGGCTTACCGCCTAGATGAGGAGCTACGTCCTCAAACATGGGTTCGAATTCAGATTCTTCTAAAACTTCAGCACCCATGGAGGGACATCCAAAGGCAAGGGCATCCACTTCTGCTACCATTTCTGGTGTAAAGTCCGATGCATAGTAAAGCTGCGCCTCTCCACCAGCAGCTTGAATTCCTTCCACTACTGCTTCGGCCATCATTTGGGTATTTCCTGTTCCACTCCAGTATACAACTGCAACTTTCATATTTTCCTCCTAAAAGCTTAAGGCTAGATGTTCTAGCGGCTTTCCTTGTTGATACCACTCTACATATGTAGTAGTGCAGTCATGAAAGCGTAAGAAGTCACGCTGAGCACGATCTTTATCTCCATAGACTTTCCAGTGTCCACAACACAGACTCTTCTCTCCCCTGTGCTCAATAAAACCTTTGACATCTTCCAAAGGGTAGCCCAGAAGAAGGCCAATTTCATGGGGAAAGCCATCACGTTTCATCTTTTCTTCAAAAGAATCAAGGAGCTCTTCAATGCTAAAGCTCTGGTGTCCATACTCACCGAGAAAGGCTTGATGCTCTTTTCTCGAGAGGATCTCCTCGAGCCATGATCTACGATAGACATAGATGAGTTTTCCTTTGCACTTTTTCAGAAGACGAAGATAAATTCCTTTTGCCTGCAGTACCTCCTTGATCTGATCCAGTTCAGCAAGTTCCCCTCTATAGCAGAAGAGATTGGCTACTTTAAGTCCAGCTAAGGTAGGTGCTCCATGGTGAATAAGGGTCTTTGTCAGCATGGGTTCTCGCTTTCTAGTTAGCTTTTACTAACTAGAACCATCATCTCAACTTTAAGAAGCAATGTCAAGGAATAAAAGAAAGAAAAATGTTAAGAGTTAGTATTAAAAAACCTTCCCGAAGGAAGGTCTTATCTACTTGATGCAATGTCACGGAGTTGATCGATTTGCTCTGGCCTACCCAAAGCAAAAAGATGATCTCCAGGATCCAAAATCGTATCCGAGCGAGGATTAAAGATCATTTCTTTATCCTCCTGCTCAATGGCAAGAATGATGAGTCCCGTCTTTTGAGGAATCTGCGCATCGCGTAATAGTAGTCCACAAAGTTCTGAGCCTGGCTCAATGACAACATCCTCAAGGTCCAGTTCAATCTCACCTGCTCTTGTAAGGGTATCTAAAAAGGCGATGACAGCTGGACGAATCAACATGGAGGCAATCCGATGACCGCCTATTTCTGTTGGTGAAACCGTATTGGTGGCTCCAGCGCGTTTGAGTTTGTTATGGGAGTTATGATGAATGGCTTTAGCTACAATAGTCAGATCAGAATTTAAGTCCCTTGCTGTTAAGACCACAAAGAGATTTTCGGCATCCTTAGTCAAAGCAGACACCAAGCCTTTGGCCTTCTGAATGCCTGCCTTCATCAAGGTCTCTTCCTGTGTGGCATCTCCTTCAAGATAGAGGATTCTCCTCTGCTCTAAGAGATTGATGGAGTCAGGATCATTGTCTATGACAAGAAATGGATGATTGCCATGTTGAAGTTCTTCTACAACAATCTGTCCCGTTTGACCGTAACCACAGATGATGTAATGGTTCTCTAAGTTTTCCATTTGCTCTCTCCTTTTTCTTCGTCTCCAATTTTCCTGTAGGTCACCTTCAAAGAAATAGGTCATTAGACTAGAAAAGATGTAGCCGACAACACCTAAACTACTGATAATCAGAAAGACAGAAAAAAGCCTAGCAGCATCATTCATCTGCCCTACTTCACCGTAGCCTACAGTGGATACGGTAATCATGGTCATGTAGAAGGCTTCCATCCACTTTACATCGAGAAGAAACCTATAGCCTAGCGTACCTCCCGTAATAAGGATCAGAAGGCTTGTGACCAGCACAGAAAAGCGCACTTTTGGTTTCATGCTTGCCTCCTCTTTTCTTCTTTCTCATCATAGCATAATGCTACCCCATGAGGTGATGTAATCACAGGCTTTTTTGCATTTTTTCTTTAGAAGAGATCCTCTTTCCTTCTCAAGTGAAGGCCTTCTTCATCGAGAAGATAGACCTGATCAAACACCTCCTCGATCAGCTTTCTATCATGACTGACAGCAATGATGCAGCCTGGAAAACTCTTCAGTGCTTGTCTAACTTCTGGACTGGATAAGGGTGACAAATTGCGCGTAGGTTCATCAAGAAGAAGGACCTGTGCCTGATCCAAAATCATCTTGGTAAAGTAGAGCTTGGCTCGCTGTCCTCCAGAGAGTTCATCCACCGGATGAAACATCTCTTCTTCTGTGAACTTCACACTACCCAAATAGGTTCGAATCAAGGTATGCTCCTCTTTATCGCCTACTCTTGTCAGAAAGTCTACTGCACTCTCTTTTCCCTTCATCACTTCGCTGTAGGTTTGAGGCATGTAGCCGTGAGGAATCTTGTTGTCTTCTAGTTCCTTCTTGATTTCCTTTAACAAGGTGGTCTTTCCACTGCCATTTTTTCCTACAATGCAGATTTTTTCAGGACCATGAAGTGCAAGATGGATGTTCTTACTCAAGATTCTTTCTCCTCGCTTTAATACATCTAGCTTCATGTCCAGAACCTCTCGTCGCGAAGCGATCTCCACTTCCGAAGAGAAGCGTACCAGTACACTTTCTTCTACATCGGGTTTTGCCGTTAAGCTTTCTTTTTCTTTTTCAAAGCGTCTTCCCATGGACTTTACGGAGTGCATTTTGTCTTTGAGATTCCGAGCTGTTTGTGGTTCGCCCCTTGACACGCTTCTCAGTTCATGTTGGACTCGCTCATAGACTTTTTGATAGCGCTGGATTTTCTTATCGAACTCGTCTTTGTCTTTTTTCGACTGTTTACGCTGTCTTTCGATTTCCTCTTCTCTCTGCTTTACATAGTCCCTATAGCCCAGGCCAGACTTTGTGATCCTAGGGGAAGACTTTCTTTGGATTTGTTCGATGTGCAGAAGAGAGGTAGCACAACGCTCAAGGAGAGTCTCATCATGGGAGACAAAAACCAGTGGAATCTTCAGCCCCAAAATAAACTCCTCCAGCCAGGTAATGGACTCTAAGTCGAGGTCATTACTCGGTTCGTCCAGCAAAAGAAGGCTAGGGTTTTTCATCATCTCACAGAGAAGGAGGAATTTGATCTTCTCTCCTCCCGAAAGTTCCCCTACCCTGTAGGAGGAAGAGATGCGCTCCTCAGGAAAGTTCATCGAGGATAATAGTCTATAGAACTCTCCATAGTCAAAGTGATGCCAATCCACCATTTGATTGAAATAGTCTTCTGTTGTTTTCTCCATAAGAACAGGATCACGAAGCTGGGGTAGATAAGCAATCATTTCTCCTGCAGTGGAGATCTCTCCCGTCATCTTTACATAATCCTTTAATATATGGGGTTGTGCAATGGCTTTAAGGATAGTGGATTTTCCGTTTCCTTCTTCGCCAATCAGTGCAAGCCTTTCACCAGGTTGCACGGAAAAACTAAGGTCCTCAATAAGGGTCCTCATGTCCTTTAATAAATACAGATTTAGATTCTTTACTGTTAACATAGATCCTCCTTAGGTTGCCAGGAGGGAAATTGAAAAATATGCAGAAAAAATGAGCCTCTTTCAAAAAGAAGAGAATAGCAAAGCTACTTCTCCGCACTTAATCAACATGGCAACCAAAAATCGACCTAAGGTCGTGTTCTTTTTGTGTTGTACCATCTTGATTAATTGGTCATGCGTCTTCCTCCCTTTTTGATTTGCTCATCTTGTTTATATCACATCTTTTCTTTTCTGTACAGAGGGTGTCTCACAAGATGGATCAAACTAGATCCTCACGGATTACAGAGGAAAGGTTGATTAAGAGTATATTTCTGCATAGGATAATGCCTCTTCTATCTCTCCATCCTCGAATACTCTCTATCCTTCTCCTGTACTTTATTCCTCTTTCCTGCTATACTTTCCTTAATAAGGTTGATTTTCAATTATTTCCCTTAAAAAGGAAATAGTTCATTCTTTCCCTCTACAAGACAAGGAGGTAGCATGGAACAGTATCTAGCCATCATTGGCGATTTAATCCACTCAAGAGAGATAGAAGACAGAAAACAGGTACAAAAGCAGATTAAAAAAGCCTTCCAAACAATCAATGAAGAGTACCCTGAGCTTATCCTCTCAAAACTCACCCTAACCCTAGGCGATGAATTCCAGTTCCTCACAAAACCTCAGGAGGGTATCTTTGAGCTTCTGGATCAGCTGGAAATGGAACTAGGCCTTCCCTTTCGCCTTGGCATTGGCTACGGATCCTTACTGACTGAAATCAATCCCGACATTAGCATCGGAGCAGATGGCGAGGCCTTTTGGAATGCACGAGATGCCATCACCCATGTTCATGACAAGGACTGGAGTGGGAAAAGCAGAGTCAGAGTAAAGGGTTTTGGTGAAGAGGAAGATCTCCTCCTCAATGCTCTTCTTGCCACCTCGGATACGCTAAAGAGCCAGTGGACTGATCTGCAGAGAGAAACCTTCCATGAAATGTTAAAACGAAGAATTTATCGTGAAAGCTTTGATCAAAAACCCTTTGCACAGGAACTGGGAATCTCAGAGAGTAACCTTTCCAAGAGACTGAGTACAAGCAACATCAAACTCTATCTCCACGCAAGGCGAGCCATCGAATCCTCTATGGAGGCACACCATGCTAAGACTCAGTAATCTAACCCTCCTCCTTCTCATCTTTCATTTTTTAGGAGACTATCATTTCCAGTCGGAGTCTATGGTAAAGGAGAAATCCCTTTCCTTAAAAGGCCTACTTCAGCACGGCCTGGTTCATTTTGTACTGCTCTTTATCCTTTGGATTTTCCTTACCTTAGAAGGAGAAGCCCTAAGAGCCTTGCTTCTCCTGGTTCTCTTTCTTGTTCACCTAGGCCTAGACTACCTCAAAGCAAAACAAGAAAGCTGGACAAAGCTCTTACCTTTTCGTTTAAAGGATTGGCATCTCTATCTCCTGGATCAAGGTTTACATCTAGTCAGCATCTACCTCGTCAGCGAGAAACTGATTAGCCCAGCATTAGGGGAATTTGAGCTTCTAGGTTTATCGAATTTTGCACTAAGGTGGATTTTGCTCATTATCCTCATTACAAAGCCTGCTAACATCAGCTTTAAAACTTGCTTTGAGAAGTACCAATTGATTCCCCTTAAACAGCCAAATCAGTCGGTCTTTGATCAACCTGAGCCTGGTGCTGGAGCCATGATCGGGAGTTTGGAACGAATTCTTTCTGCGCTCTTTCTCTTTCAAGGTCAGTATGCAGCCATCGGTCTTATTTACACGGCTAAGTCCATCGCGCGTTATAAGCAGATTGAAGAGAACAAGCGTTTTGCTGAGTACTATCTCATTGGTACCCTCTATAGTATTTTGTTTGTCTTGGTGTCTTACTATCTTTTGCTGGCTCCAGGATTATGGTTCTTTTAGTCCATTGGCTCCATCAAAAAAGATCTCCTTCTTATCTCTAGGAAGGGGATCTTTTCATATGCATGCTTAAGAATGAATTTCGTTGAAGTGTTTTTCTCTTAACCATGGACTACTTGTTGATTGTGTTGATTTCCGTTTCCTTTGCAAGAATTTTCCACCGATCTCCTTCTTTGCTAAGGTGATATTGAATGTGTTGTTTCATGGTGGAAAAATCTTCCCAATTGATTTCATCCGCAGCTTTCTCTAATTCTTGTTTGAGTTCGTCTTCACTTAAATCTGCTGATAGACCACTTTTCGCTTGATCTAGTCGCTCTTTTAAGTTAGCCATTGATGGGCCGTCAATGGTTTTCGTTTCAACAGAGACGGTGGCCTTATCCCCTTGGATCTCCGCTTCATCAATCTTGATCTCAGCCTTTTCAAAGGTTTTTTTGGAAACAACAGCCTGAACAGGGTCAGCGTGTGCTTCAAGGATGGGCTGGGCATCTTCGGGGTCCGAAAGAACCTTCATGGCTTCTTCGACATTTCCTCTTCTCATATGCTCAACCATGTATTCAACTGTACCTTTGGGTGTGGTCACATCGGCACAAGAAATCAAAAGGAGCATACTGAGGAGCATCACAATCGCTAGGATTCTTTTCATTTGGGCACCTCCTTATTGTCTACAACCCGATAGAAATTGAATGTGAGCTATTTTTCTATCTTGCAATCTTCTATACCCAAGCTGGAGGGGATAAACGAGGCAAAGGAAAAACTACTTCTCTTGGTGTGATTAGAATCCTTCTTGCCACGCAATAGGAATCTGGATTTTACGAATGAAGCCGTCATCACGAGCAACGAAGATTTCCAGATTGTTTTCACTGTATTTTTTATCATAGGGATGATTCGTTTGCCGTTTGATGATCTTACCTGAAGGTGTTTCGATTTCACATTCAACAAGGAGATAGGCTGTTTTCTCACTTGGAATGATTTCTTCTGGGAGCTGCTCTACAGCATACTCCTTTGCACTGATCTCTTTGTTTTCCTGATCCATTTCCAGCACTTTCACGTGAACCGTTGGATTGATAAAGGCAATCTCAAGGTCCACTTCGGTCTTTGCCTCTGTTTCTTGTCCATTCCCTAAATAAATCTTCTTCATTTCAGCCATGCGAAAAGAGGAGACGGTACTTTCTAGAAACTCTCCCTCTGGAACTTGATTCAGTCC
>CAMFGQ010000065.1 GCA_945950065.1 uncultured Clostridia bacterium | reverse complement strand
TGTTGGGATAAGTGGCCTCTTCACCACTAGGAATATCTTTATGTTGTGCTATAATTGATGTGTATATCAGAATGTGCGGGAGTGTGTCTATCAGAAGATGAAAACGATTATTACCAATAATCCAAGGGTACAAGAACAATACAGTGACCAGTACAATCTTGAGTACTTGGATAAGAGCTTTTTGGATGTGCTCTATCATGTCCGTGATGGTATTCATCAAGGAGATCTTCTCTTGACGCATCCATTAAGTGGTAGCGTTAAGCCTAATGAAACTCCCTACAAGTCGATTGTTGTCGAGAAGAAATCAGGTAATGTAGATATGGACTCTTTACTGATCATTGAGGATGCCATTGTCATGGCTAGGAATTTGTTGAAGACGCCTAAGCTCTTTATGGAAGATGATCAAAGGATGGAAGACTGCAAACTGATTGATCTCACACTTTTATCTAGCGCACTGAACAAATAGAAAGGAACCCTAACTGAATGAGCAAAATTTATGATGTAATCATTGTCGGTGGCGGACCTGCAGGACTATCTGCGGGGCTTTATGCTGGCCGTGCAAAACTGGACACACTCATCCTTGAAAAAGCCAAGGTAGGTGGACAAATTGTCACAACCGATGAGATCGAGAACTATCCAGGATCCATCAGTGATGAAACCGGACCAAAGTTGATCGAGCGTATGGTTGATCAAATCAACAACTTTGGCGTTGAGCTACGCCATGAGGAAGTAACAGGCTTTGATTTTTCAGACAAAATTAAAGTGGTTACAACCCCACAGGAAAACTACCAAGCAAAATCCGTTATTCTTGCTACAGGTGCTGTTCCAAGAAAACTGGATTGTCCTGGTGAGAAGAAGTTTACAGGACGTGGTGTAAGCTACTGTGCAACATGTGATGCTGCTTTCTATGAAGATCTTGAGATCTATGTAATAGGTGGCGGCGACACAGCAGTTGAAGAAGCTTGCTATCTAACCAAATTTGCTCGTAAAGTCTATGTGGTTCATAGACGTGATGAACTAAGAGCAGCCAAGAGTATTCAAGACAAAGCTTTTGCCAATGATAAAATCGAATTTATCTGGGATAGCGTTGTTAAGGAAATCTCTGGTGAAGAAGGTGTTGTAGATCGCATGGTTCTTCATAACAGAAAAACTGGCGAAGATACAGAAATCCTTGCTGATGAAGATGATGGTATCTTTGGAGTATTTGTTCTTGTTGGCTATATTCCTGAAACAAAAACCTTTGAAAACCTCATTACACTGGACGAGGGTGGATACATCGATGCAAAAGAAGACCTGTTAACCAATCAAGAAGGTGTTTTCGCAGCAGGAGATATCCGCGGTAAAGTATTACGTCAAGTTGTTACAGCAACGAGCGACGGTGCTATTGCAGCGATTCAAGCTGAAAAATACATCGAAGAAAACTTTTAGGAGGTAAATGTGGTAGAACTAGATAGAAAAAACTTTGATGCAGAAGTTTTAGAAGCAGAAGGTCTAGTACTTGTAGACTTTTGGGGACAAAGCTGTGAGCCTTGCAAAGCTCTTATGCCCCATATCCATGCTTTAGAAGAAAAGTATGGCGACAAAATCAAATTTGCATCCCTAGATATTTCCAAGGGCCGTCGTGTTGCAATGGCTCAAGGTGTCGCTGGTCTTCCAGCCATCTACATCTATAAGGATGGCGTTATGATCGACGATCTACGCGGAGACGATGCAACAGCAGCTGCCATTGAAGAAATGATAAAAAAACACGTATAACCCAAGGAAAGGAGGTGGGCTATGCATCTTGAGTTAGGTAACATCTTCATTAAAGATGTTCAATTTGCAGAAAAGACCCACGTAAAAGACGGCGTTCTCTATGTGAACAAAGAAGAACTAGAAGCGCTGATCCGCGAAGATGATCACATTACAGATGTGAGCATCGATCTAGCTAGACCCGGCGAAAGCGTACGCATTACTCCAGTAAAAGACGTTATTGAGCCACGCGTAAAAGTTGAAGGCGAAGGAGATATTTTCCCCGGCGTCATCGGCAAAGTAAATCAAGTTGGTTCAGGTAGAACCCATGTACTTAAGGGTGCTGCAGTCGTTACAACTGGAAGAATCGTTGGTTTCCAAGAGGGAATCATTGACATGACAGGACCTGGAGCAGAGTATACACCTTTCTCCAAACTCAACAATGTTGTGATTACCATGGACGTAAAGGAAGAAATACTGCAACATGCCCACGAAGAAATTCTACGTTTAGCTGGTTTAAAAGCTGCTCTTTATTTAGGAGAAGCTGCAAAAGAAGTTGAACCAGATGAAGTAAAAAGCTACGAAACACTACCTCTGCTAAAGTCAGTTGAAAAATATCCTGACCTTCCCAAGGTAGCTTACGTACAAATGCTTCAATCACAAGGTCTTCTTCATGACACTTATGTATACGGCGTAGATGCGAAGAAAACCCTATCTACCTTTATGTATCCAACAGAAATCATGGATGGCGCTATCATTAGCGGTAACTGTGTATCTGCTTGTGATAAAAACACGACTTATCACCACCTAAACAACCCTGTGGTGGCTGATCTGTTCGAAAAGCATGGCAAAGAACTCAACTTTGTTGGTGTCATCATCACCAATGAAAACGTTTATCTTGCCGACAAAGTTCGTTCCTCTGACTGGGCTAGTAAACTAGCTGAGTACTTAGGAGTGGATGGCGTCATTATCTCTCAAGAAGGTTTCGGAAACCCAGACACGGACCTTATCATGAACTGTGTAAAAATCGAAGATAAAGGCATCAAAACCGTTATCATCACCGACGAATACGCAGGACGTGACGGTGCGAGTCAATCTCTGGCTGACGCTGATGCAAAAGCAGATGCCGTAGTCACAGGAGGAAACGCTAACGAAGTTATCGAACTACCTCCTATGGACAAAGTGATTGGTGATGTATCCGTAGCCAATGTGATTGCTGGTGGATTTGATGGTAGCCTCCGTGAAGACGGAAGCATTGTGGTAGAGCTTCAAGCGATTACCGGTGCCACCAATGAGCTCGGCTTTAACAAAATGAGTGCAAAAGGATTCTAATCCAATCAATCAACAAATTCATTTACAAGAAAAAAGAAAGGAAAAATGAAGATGAGTCTATATGATGGAAAAAAAGTCATCATCATTGGCGACCGTGACGGTATTCCCGCACCAGCCATTGAAGAATGCCTTAAGTCCACAGATGCCGATGTCGTCTTTGCATCAACCGAGTGTTTTGTGTGAACGGCTGCAGGTGCTATGGACCTAGAGAATCAAAGAAGAGTTTTGGATCTAACTGAAGAACACGGTGGAGAAAACATTATCGTTGTTCTTGGTGCCGCTGAAGGAGAAGCTGCTGGACTAGCAGCCGAAACCGTTACAGCTGGTGACCCAACCTTCGCAGGTCCCTTAGCAGGAGTCCAGTTGGGACTCAAAGTATACCATTGCTGTGAACCAGAATTTAAGGATGAAGTCGATGCAGACATCTATGACGAACAAATCGGCATGATGGAAATGGTTCTTGATGTTGATGACATCGTAGAAGAAATGTCCGCAATTCGCGACGAATTCATGAAATACTAGAAAAGCGTTAGGAGAGAGATATGAGCAAGATTAAGGTTGTCCATTATATCAACCAGTTCTTTGCGGGTATCGGTGGAGAAGAAAAAGCTCATGTAGAGCCTGAGTTAAGAGAAGGCGTTGTTGGACCAGGTATGGCCCTTAACGCTGGATTCAAAGGCGAAGCAGAGATCGTTGCTACAGTTATCTGTGGTGACTCTTACTTCAACGAGAACCTGGAAGAAGCACAAAAGACAATTCTTGAGATGATTAAATCCCAAGAGCCCGATCTTTTCATTGCTGGTCCCGCCTTCAACGCTGGTCGTTATGGCGTTGCGTGTGGAACCATTACAGCCGCAGTTCAAGATGAACTAGGAATTCCTGCTCTGACAGGAATGTACGAAGAGAACCCTGGCGTTGATATGTTCAGAAAAGAGATCTATATCGCCGCTACACGTGACAGCGCAGCAGGAATGCGTCAAGCTGTTCAAGTGATGGTTCCCCTAGCTCTTAAACTCGTCAACAATGAAGAAATCGGATCACCCGAAGAGGAAGGTTATCATCCTAAAGGAATTCGTAAGAACTTCTTTACGGAACAGCGTGGTTCAGCCCGAGCTGTTGATATGCTGTTAAAGAAACTAAAAGGCGAAGAATTCGTTACAGAATTCCCCATGCCTGACTTTGACAGAGTAGAACCAGCCGCAGCACTGAAGGATCTTTCCAAAGCCAAAATCGCCATTGTTACATCTGGTGGTATTGTGCCAAAAGGAAATCCCGATCATATTGAATCATCCTCAGCTTCCAAATATGGTGAGTACGACATCTCAGGTTTTGATAATCTAACAGCTGAAACCCATGAGACCGCTCATGGTGGCTATGACCCTGTCTATGCTAACTTAGATGCTGATAGAGTTATCCCTGTTGACGTACTACGCCAATATGAAAAAGAAGGAAAAATCGGAGAGCTTCACCGCTATTTCTATACAACAGTTGGTAACGGAACTGCTGTTGCAAGTTCCAAAGCCTTCTCAGAAGAAATCGGACAAAAGCTCATCGACGATGGCGTTGATGCTGTTATTTTAACCTCAACATGAGGCACCTGTACACGTTGCGGTGCAACGATGGTAAAAGGTATTGAAAAATATGGTATCCCTGTAGTACACATGTGTACTGTCGTTCCGATTTCAATGACAGTCGGTGCGAACAGAATTGTTCCTACCATTGCGATCCCACATCCCCTTGGAAATCCTAACCTGGATGAAAAGGAAGAGTACAATCTAAGAAAGCGTCTCGTAGACAAAGCCTTAGATGCACTTGTAACCGAAGTGGATGGTCAAACTGTTTTTGAATAATCCATCTAAGGGGTGATAGAAATATCACCCCTTTTTAAACACAAGAAAGAGGAGGAATAGATGTTCCCAGTAATGAAGGCAGCTAGCTATGTACTCATGCACACTCCCGATATGGTGCTAAACAATGGTACTACGCAAACTACAGAAAAAGTTGTAAATCCCGATAGTGAGTATCTGAAGCAAGTCAATGAAAATTTACGTCCCTTTGATGCGATTGTAAGCTATCCCCCAAATCAGTGCTACATCGGAAACATTACTCCAGAAGAATTAGCAGAGTATGCTGAGCCATGGTATGACAAAGCTGTTGAAGGCGCTTCAGCAAAAGGTAAAAAAGGTGAAATCTTCGAAGAAGACGTCTTTGTCGCTCTGATGAAAGTTGCTGATGCATTTGACCTTGTTCAACTCGAAAAAGACTTTACAGAAGCAGTACGCCCTAAACTAGAAGCCTATACAGGCCTAAACGAGAAAGCAAGAAATCTTCCTGAAGGAACCGATCACGACAAAATTGTCAACGAAATTGAAAAACGTGGTGCTGAAGAACTTCTCTATAAAGGTGAAGTTGTCGGTTGTGTAAAACGTGCACACGATATCGACCCAAACCTCAATGCCCATGTTATGTTTGAAAACCTCGTTGCAAAAGCTTCTGGAATGATGGCACTTGAGCGTATGCTTGTACTTCAAAACATTGATCCTAAATCCATCGACTATGTCATCGAGTGTTCAGAAGAAGCGTGTGGTGACATGAACCAACGTGGTGGTGGAAACTTTGCAAAAGCTCTTGCTGAAATGACAGACTGTGTCAACGCAACAGGTAGTGATACCCGTGGCTTCTGTGCAGCTCCTGCCCATGCTCTGATTGAAGCAGCAGCTCTTGTACAAGCTGGCGTTTACAAGAACGTTGTCATCGTTGCCGGTGGAGCAAGTGCTAAATTAGGTATGAACGGTAAAGACCACGTGAAAAAAGGTATGCCAATCCTCGAAGACTGTGTCGCTGGATTTGCAGTTCTCGTTTCAGAAAACGATGGCGAACATCCAATCTTGAGAACTGACCTTGTAGGTGGTCACACTGTGGGCACCGGTTCAGCTCCCCAAAATGTAATGGGATCCTTAATCTCCAAAGCATTAGATAAGGGTGGACTGAGCATTACTGATGTAGATAAATACTCTGTAGAAATGCAGAATCCTGATATTACAAAACCAGCTGGTGCTGGAAACGTTCCCGAAGCAAACTACAAGATGCTTGGAGCACTTGCAGTTATGCGTAAAGAACTTGAACGTAGTGAACTTGCCAACTTTGTTCAAAAACACGGTATGGTAGGTTGGGCGCCAACACAAGGTCATATTCCTTCAGGCGTTCCCTATTGTGGCTTTGCCATTGATGACATTATGAGCGGTAAAATCAATCGCGCAATGATCGTAGGAAAAGGATCCCTCTTCCTAGGTCGTATGACCAATCTCTTTGATGGTGTATCCATCGTCGTGGAAACAAATCCTGGAACAACCCAGGAAGAAAGCAGTGTCTCCAAGGAGGAAATCCGCAAAATGGTCGCTGAAGCCATGAAAGACTTTGCAGCTTCACTTATGGAGTAGGAGGAAACATGGAAAATTTAAATGTAAAAGCAATCATTGGCGAAGTATTTGAAGACATTGCACGCGGCATGGAAACAGGTTCTTTCGGAGAAAAAATTGCATTAGGTCTTACTCTTTATGGGAGTGAGCTGGGTGAAGAAAATCTCCTGCGTGGAGCAGAGGAATTCGCTCGACTCTATCCTGATGTAGAAGTGGTTCTCATTGGACCTAAAATGGACACAGAGCTTACACTTGTTGAAGTGGAGAGTGAAGAAGTCCAATACGACAAGATGGAAGAACTCTTAGACCAAGGAAGAATCCAAGGTTGTGTTACCATGCACTACAATTTCCCCATCGGTGTATCCACCGTTGGCCGTATGGTTACCCCTGGTCTCGGAAAGAAAATGTTCCTAGCAACCACAACAGGAACTACCTCACCAAACCGCAATGAGGCAATGGTACGTAACGCCATTTCTGGTATCATTACCGCCAAAGCCATGGGCATTAAAAACCCAAGTCTAGGTATCCTCAATGTGGATGGAGCACGTCCTGTAGAGAGAGCACTGAAAGAGCTTTCTGATGGTGGCTATCCCATCAACTTTGCCGAGAGTGATCGTGCAGATGGTGGTGCAGTGATGAGAGGAAACGACCTCCTTCGCGGAACACCTGATGTTATGGTAACCGATACCTTAACAGGTAACCTTCTGGTGAAAACCTTCTCCTCCTTCCACACCGGTGGAAGCTATGAGTCAGTTGGTGATGGTTATGGTCCAGGAATTGGTGAAGACTATAATCGTCTCGTTCTCATTCTTTCAAGAGTGAGTGGTTCACCTGTTGTTGTGAATGCACTAACCTATGCAAAGAATCTGGTAGAAGGCAAAGTTCATGACGTTGCCAAAGCAGAGTACAAGAAAGTCAAAGATGCTGGACTGGATGATATTCTAGCTGGCCTGAACAAAAGCAAAGCAAAACCTGCTGATGAAGAAGAAGTTGTAGCTCCTCCAGAAGAGATTACAACAGGCAGCATTGCAGGCATTGACATTCTTGAACTAGAAGACGCTGTTCGTGAACTATGGAAAGCTGGCATCTATGCCACCAGTGGTATGGGTTGTACAGGTCCTATCGTTATGGTCAATGAAGAGCGTATGCAAAAAGCAACAGAAGTCCTTGCTGAAGCAGGCTATGTTGCAAAAGAGCAAATTGACTGCTAATTGCTAAAAGCTAAAACTCCTCGGAGAAATCCGGGGAGTTTTTAATGTAGAAACTATAGAAGTTGAATGCCTAAGTTTTGCATCTTCTCTTGAA
>CAMFGQ010000064.1 GCA_945950065.1 uncultured Clostridia bacterium | reverse complement strand
GTTTTTTGTTGCAAGCACAAAGAGAGCTCTATGTAGTTGGGTGTACTATTCCTCTACAATGCGGTTGACGATTTTTTCGGCCAGAGGAATAAACACATTGGCTAGAGGAACTGAAATGGCAGTTCCTGCTAGGGCTGACTTGAGAAAAGCCATCAGAAAGCCTGCACGAAAACCATAATTGATGGCCACCATGACAAAGGCAATGGGGACAGAGATGAAAACCGCTGCGAGACAAGAAAACACAATATTTCGATACTTCTTCTTTATCTTCATTCTTGATCCTTTCTGCTTATATCTCTTTTAACTGTATCAAAGAAAGGACCCAAAAGCAAAGAAAGTGGAGGAAGCAGTACAGTGTTTTGCGCAACCACAAGACTTCTATGAATTATCTTTATTCTGAAGTGTTTATCGGAAGGTAGAAAAGGATACAAAAGAATATGTAAAATAAATAAAAAAGTTTAACTATTATGCTACAAAAAGGGTAAAGATAGCTATCCCCAGATGGTCACAGAGTTTACCTTATACATAAATTAGAGGAGGAGATTATGTGGAATCCATCAATTATTAAGAAAATCTGGCCCCAATGGAGAATCAAGTCCACCATAAAAGAAGACGAAACAGGAGTCCTCTATGAGGTGGAAGAAAAAGGTCTAGGAGAGATGAACAAGGCTAGAATCGTCGGGATTTCCTTGTCGCCTCATAGCCCTCTTTTTGAACGAATCAGAGAACGACCCGAATTTGGAGAAACCTCCTTCAATCATGTCATTGGAGAGACACTTCAAAAACTAAACGCTGTTTTAAAACGCTTAAAGGAGGGGAGCCTATACGCTCCTATTCTTACTCTTCAAGACAGTGAACTTTATCGTGAAGAGGATGGTCTTGGTTGGCATTTGTTGCTAAGACAAGATCTTCTTCCCAGCTTGAATGAGTTCCATCCACGTCTTGATTTGACCCATGAGGCCATCATTAAGTTAGGAATCGATTTAGCTAAGGGTCTTGACTTCTATGAGGAACTTGGACTTGAACATGGAGAATTCCATGGTGACAATGTCTATGTTTCTCCTATGGGAGAATACACCCTAGGTGAGATTGATGTCTATTCTTACCTCAAGAAAAACTTACCCTATGAGTATGGAAAAGAACTTATCCCTTATCAAGCAGGAGCGAAAAGAAGTGGTGTCTATTCCTTAGCATCCTTCTTATCGAGTCTACTCAGTAAAAGCCAAGGTTATGGTACGTCACCAGAAAAAACACAGGCTCTTCAGCGTCTCTTTGATGATGTTATGCAAGAAGATTCACGCTACAAAGGTGCCTATGACCTACGTAGAGCTCTACAAAACTTTGATGGTGATGGATTTACCCCTATGGAGATGCATCATGAGCCATCCCCACCATCAACACACAGTAAAACATGGTCCAGTCAACAAGAGGTGAAGAAAAAAGGAAGGTCTGCCTTACCTTTGGTCTTCATCGGATTTATAGTCTTAGGCCTCCTTGCCTTTGCCATTACACGCATCTTTCACTTTGGCAATGCAGTGGATGTCTCCAAAATTCCTCAGATTGAGAATCGTCAATTTGTTGCTGTTGAAAAGGGTGAGGACATTGAGATTATCCAAGCCAGTGGAACCAAAATACGTGGGCGATATTTTGGAGAGATGGAAAAAGGAAAACCCCATGGAAAGGGTGCCTTCATGGCCTTCGATGACCAAAACCCCTGGGTGTATTCAGGAGAATGGAAGGAAGGTGTCTATCACGGCTATGGAAAATCAGTTGATAAAGATGGTAGTTATTATTTCGAGGGACTTATTCAAGACGGAGTAGCCCAAGGGAAGGGATTCATCTATGATGCGAACTTTGGGGAATACGAAGGAGACTTTGAAAAGGATCTCTTCCATGGCAAAGGTGGCCAACGATTTAACAATGGCGACACCTATGAAGGAGACTATCAACATGACTATCGCCATGGTAAAGGTGAGTACACCTGGAGTACGGGGGATAAATACACGGGAGACTTTGTCCAGAATAAACTTGAAGGAAAAGGTAGGTTGATCTACCAAGACCAAGGTATCTACGAAGGTGACTTTGTTGACGGTCTGCGCCATGGTAAAGGAATCTATCAGTGGCCAAGTGGTGATGTCTATGAAGGCGACTGGGTAGAGGGTAACAAAGAAGGAAGAGGGACCATGGCCTTTGCGACTGGTGATGTCTATGAAGGTGATTTCCTAAAGGGACTTTATCATGGAAAGGGCACCATGGTATGGTCTGATGGAACCGTTTATACTGGTGATTGGCTAGATGGCAAAGCCCATGGTCAAGGAGAAGAGAGCAGAGAAGATGGATCTGTTTACCGTGGAGAATTCAAAGAAGGATATATCTCCGGCTATGGAACCAAAAACTATGCTGTGGGTGATGTTTATGAAGGCCAGTGGGAAAAGGATCAGCGTCATGGAGAAGGCACCTATACCTGGGCAAACGGCGATAAATTCGTTGGACAATTTGTAGATGGTATGCGTGAAGGAGAAGGAATCCTTTATGATCCCCAAGGAAATATTGTAAGAACGGGCAGATGGGAAAAGGATGAATATGTAGGCGAATAAACCATCTGAAAGTATAGATTACATGAAGAAGGAAGATGACTCATTCATCTTCCTTCTTTCATTCTATCGTTCATTTCTATGACTACTTGGTGTCTAAAACTTAGGTTTAAGTTTAAGGGATAGATACATGCTCACATAGTTCAAAATCGACAGAAGGATAAAGCTATAGAGCATAAGTCGATATCCACTCTCGCCACTCTTTGTAAAATATCCGGTATAGAGAGAAACAAGCGCTGCACTGAGGGCCACGAAAGTAGCCACAAAGCCATATTTTTTACTAAACTCCTTTGGGCCAAAGAGGAGGGTAGTCAAAATAGCTGGTGTAATGAGAATGTTAGCTGAGGCCAGCCCAAAGGCTACTGTGTAAAGAAGACCAAAAGCAAAATTCTTCGCCAAAATCAGCGAAACCAAACAGAGTAAACTACTTGCAAGGATGGCAATAAAGGTTTGTTGAGGACCAATCCTATCGAAAAGTCTCCCCAGTAAAACCTTTCCAACCGTCATAAAGAAGAGACTAAAGGAAAGGATAAAGCTATCCCGTTGAGCAGAGTATCCAATCATCTGGATGTAGGGAGCAAAGTTGATTAACAGCCCATTGATCATCAGTCCAGCAAAAAGGATGGAGAGGGCCATAAGAATAAAGGAAGGCGTCTTGATCATTTTTTCGTGGGATAGACCAAATACTTCCTGCCCAGATGTAGCCACTCCACCTAAAGGTTCCTGTCCCATATCGGCGGGTTGGAATCGTACAAGGAGAAGAACAATAGGAATGGTGAGAAGAAGCATAAGAAGACCTGCTGCTAGATAGGCGGTTCTCCATCCATAATCTAAGATCAGCCATGTTGCCGTGGGGGAGAAGAGTGCACCACCGATTCCAGCGCCTGCCAGAGCAAGCCCTAGAGCAGTACCACGCTTTTCGGTAAACCAATTGGTAATCAGTACACTAGGAGGTACAATACAAGAAGTGGATAAGCCTATACCCTGAAGGATGGCAAGAAGATAAAAATGCATTAAACTTTTCGCCTGTGAAAAACCAATGAGAGATAGCGCCACTAGGCCAACTCCTAAAGCCATCACATAGCTTGCTTTGTACTTTCTAAACATCACACCAACAAAGGAAGCCGATAGGACACTTGAAAAACTCATAATGGTAAAGTAAATCAGAAAACTTGGAGGGCTAAAGCCCAGCTCTCCTGTGACGGGATTAGTAAAGACAGAGATGCTATTGACGACTGTGGGTAGATGGTCATCATGGTGATAAAGACAGCAAAGACGATCTTCCATCCGTGAAATTTCTTGTTTTCCATGGGTAACTCTCCTTCTCTAGTGGACCATTCAAACTATGCTTAAAAGTGTTTGCTTGTTTTTCCTATACCCCAAGAGATGCGCTTTCTATTCTTTTCTTTTCATCCTGAGGAGAGAAAGCAATAAAGAGAAGAGTTTTTCCTTTAGAATGATTAACAAGATTCATTTCTAGGGTATAATTGAATCTTGAGAGGAGATGTTCATGAAATCAATACCCAGGCTAAAAGTGTTTGATGTTTTGCTCGTGATTGGAGCCTTTGTCCTTCTGTTTTTTATCTGGAATCCGCTGTTTAAAGTCCTTCGTCCATTTATCTATGGCTTTGTGCTTGCCTATTTACTGGATCCCTTGGTGAAGAAACTTGAGAAGAAGGGATTAAAAAAAGGTTGGGCTGTACTGATTGTTTTTGTTGTGATCCTAGGTATCATTACCTTTATCGTAAGCACCATTCTACCTCTTCTTAGTGTAGATGTAGATTTCTTTGTGCGGGATGTTCCGAAAATTGTCAATTCGATTTCGGAGTTTCTTGAAGCCCTTCAAGCAGGGAAAATCAAGGTCATGCCTGAATCCGTTATGAAAATGTTCAACATCCAGGAGCATATCCAAACTCTAACAAAGTCATTAGGGCAGCTCTTTGGCAATGTGGTGTCCACCATACTCAGCTCCACAGCTGGGCTCGTCGACCTACTTCTTGCTCCCATGGTGAGCATCTATCTTCTCTTAGATAAGCAAAGGATCTTTGCCTTTCTTAGGGGGCTCTTTCCTGAGCGATGGCTTCCCCATCTCCAGCAATTTGTTAAGGATTGTGATTTGATTCTGGGTAGTTTTATCAAAGGACAATTACTGGTTGCCGCAATTGTAGGTCTTCTGACAGGACTCGGTTCATGGATTATCGGTGTACCTTATCCACTCTTAGTTGGCTTTTTCGCTGGAATCACCAACGTGATCCCTTACTTTGGCCCCTGGATCGGTGGAGTCCTACCGGTTATTTTAGCCATCACAAAGAAGCCTATCCTTGCCCTTTGGGTAGCTCTTTTGATCTTTATCGTTCAGCAAATTGACTCCAACTTAATCTCACCACAGGTCATGAGCCGTTCTGTTGGCTTACACCCCTTGGTTGTTATTTTCTCGGTCTTGTTCTTTGGCCAATTAATGGGAATCCCTGGCATGATCCTAGGGGTACCCTTTATGGGCATGCTTTTAATTGTTGCGAGCAACATTCAGCGTATCCGTAAAAAGCTTGGTCATATGGAAGACTTTTCCTTAGAAGGCTAAGCCAAAACTTAGTTTAACTCGTGATGATTAGATAGCCCACTAGGGCTATCTTTTTCTTTATCGTGAATCCTTACCCCAAGATGATGGAGTAGAGGAATATCGGGTAAAGGTGAGGGGAGGAATGATGAATGTAGTTGAAAGGAGAATTCGATGAAGATCATTGATAAGGTAATTGATTTTAGGCATGACCTAAATGCTCATCCCGAACCATCGATGCAGGAAGTAGAAACAAGGCGACGCATACGAGAGTTTTTAGAGGCCAATACACAAAATCTCAAAATCGTTGAAAAGGACCGCTGGCTCTATGCCTTCCATGATGAAGGAGCCGATGAAACCTATCTCTTTAGAGCTGATTTTGATGCCATTTTGCATGAAGATGGATCCAGTTTCCATGGATGTGGACATGATGGTCATACTGCAATTTTGGCAGGTTTAGCCGCTACACTTGATGGTGAAAAGCTTGGAAGAAACATTGTGTTCTTATTCCAACATGCTGAAGAAACTGGCGAAGGGGCATTTGAAACGGTAGAGGTCTTTGATGAGGTCAAGATAGATAAGTCCTTTGCTCTCCATGGTTTTTCTGGTAAGAAGTTTGGACAATTCTACTTTAGACCTGGGATAGGATTTTGTGCCTCAACAGGAATGAAAGTCAAGTTAAAAGGTGTACAGAGCCATGCTTCCCAGCCAGAAGATGGAAACAATCCCGCCTACCTAATGGCTGAGCTAACAAGCTTGGTAGAGCCACTTTCTCAGTTTAATGGCTTTGCTCCTATGAGCTGGAATGGACATGACTTTGAGAATCTCGTTATGGCAACCGTGGTCTATCAGCGCCTTGGAGAAGTGGCCTTCGGAGTTTCACCTTCAACAGCAGAGATGGGTATGACGCTCCGTGCCTACCATGAAGCGGAGATGGATAAGCTGATCTCCCATGTAGAAGACTTTGTTGCAGAGGAAGCGACAAAACGTGGCCTAGAACACAGCTTTGAGTATCTGGAGCGATTCCCTGAAACAAGAAATGATCCAGAGCTAGTAGAGAAAGTAATCCCCTTTATGGACAAACATGGTTTTGATTATCAGATTGATGAGGAACCATTAAGAAGTTCAGAGGACTTTGGGCATATTGCTAAACATGCACCAGCCTGCTATTTTATACTAGGATTGGGTGAAGATCTACCACCTATGCATAATGTAGCCTTTGAGTTTCCTGATGCAGCCCTATCTAAGGGTCTAGAGCTTTTTGAAAAGATTGCACGAGAAGGCATTGAGTAAAAAGTAGTTAGGAAAGAATGGGGATTCTATCCTTAATGAGCTAACCCCCTTTGTTGGATTAACATCCAACAAAGGGGGTTTTCTTGTGGCCAACTCTTTATGTGGTTAAAGAAGAGAAGTAGAGGATAAGCCTATTGAAACACCCTCCTTGAAACTTTAACCTCCTTTTTTGCTTGACAAAAGAAGAAAGACTAAGTGGACTGCAATTAGTTAGTCTAGACTAACTAATAAAGATTCGAAAGATATTCGATGAAAATGGAGATAATCATGAAAAAAATAGGTTTACTACTTCTACTTAGTCTGCTCCTTGTTGTGGGCTGTAGTACAAATGAAGCGGATTTAGGAAAACAAGGAAAGGTTGTAACGGTTACCACCTCATTTATAGAAGATATGGTGACTCAACTTGTTGGGGATGCTGTTGAGATTGAGCTGATCATTCCTGCTGGAGAAGATCCTCATCTCTATATAGCAAAGCCTGGTGATCTTGAAAAGATTAATCGTGCTGATCTTTTGCTTTATCATGGGCTGCACTTTGAAGGTAAGATGGAAGATGTGCTTTCTACAAAGGGTCATGCCGTGACGGAAGGATTTCCTCCTGAACGTGTTGGGACCATGGATGATGAAGGTGAAATTGTCATCGATCCTCACTTTTGGTTTGATCTCGACTTGTATCAACTTGCTATGAAGAAGGCCGCGGAACATCTGATTCAACTTCTCCCTGAACAGGAGGACATGATTAAAAACAATCTTGATGATTATGCACTTGAGTTAACGAAATTAAATGAAGAAGGAGTAAAGCTGATTTCTCAGGTACCTGAAGAGAGTCGCTATCTCATTACTCCCCATGACGCTTTTCTGTACTTTTCCCGTAGCTTTTCCATTCCTGTATTAGCCCCTCAAGGAGTGAGTACGGATTCAGAAGTTGCCACGAAAGACATTCATGAAACGGTGAACTTTATTGTGGAGAAAAAGGTGAAAGCTATTTTTGCTGAGTCTACCACGGATCCAGCCAGGATGGAGAAACTAAAGGAAGCCTGTAAAGCAAAAGGATTTGATGTGAAGGTGGTCAAGGGTGAGGGGCAAGAACTCTTCTCTGACTCCCTAGCACCAAAAGGTCAATATGGCGACACCTTTTTAGATATGCTTCGACACAACATTACTCTCATTGTAGAAAACTTAAAGTAGGTAAAGAGATGTTAAACAAAGAGATCATCCTCACTGTAGAAGACCTCACCATGGCCTATGGCGATCAACCTGTGCTGTGGGACAATGATCTAAACATCCCCAAGGGGAGTAGGACGGCAATCATTGGGCCTAATGGCGCTGGCAAGTCTACCCTTATAAAAGGAATTCTAGGGCTTGAGAAAAGGCTATCGGGTCATGTGAAGATTTTTGGAGAAGAGGGAAAAAAGGTGAGACAACGCATTTCCTATATTCCTCAATCCTCAGCTGTTAATTGGAA